>VFLG01000033.1 GCA_009885195.1 Gallionellaceae bacterium | reverse complement strand
GCTAAAAATATGCTGATGACTGATATGAATCAAGTTTTATTTTTAATGGGTAGAATAGCCACCTGTCCTGATAAAAGATTAGGTCTTTTATTGGGGTCTACTTTACGTTGGGCATAATATCCGATGGACTCAAAATTTATCTCTCATGTTGAAGCGCTAAAACCGCAGCTTATGTGTCTGCTTGCTATGCAACCCATCACGCCAGATACCCTGCCTGCAAAGATGTTTCGAAAAGGCGTTTATGTCTTGTCGGAAGGAGACAACGACCTGTATGTCGGTCGAAGTAACGACATCAAAAAGCGAATAGGCCGCCACTCGCGGCCCGGTGCCACCCACCGAATGGCAGCACTTGCATTTCGCCTCGCGCGCGAAGCCACCGGTAACTTGAAAGCCACATACAAAAAGGGCGAAGGCTCGCGGGCAGCTTTAATGGAAGACGATAATTTCGTCGCAGCGTTTAACGCCGCAAAAGCGCGGATTCGAAAAATGAGTCTGCGCTTTGTTGAGGAAAACGACCCGGTGCGCCAAGCATTGCTGGAGATATATGTTGCCGTGGTATTGAACACACCGCATAACGATTTTGATAACCACTAAGGCTGCCCAACCCGGCAGTCAAGAGGGACTGCGCAAAAGCGCGCAGCCCCTTACTTTTACGTTGACGCTGTAGAAAAACTCAATTTCAAAAAACGGAATCGTGATGAACAAAAATCGATCTCTCCAATCGCGCTGTATTCGACTTGCGTCACATCGGGAGGGGTCAAGTGACCCCCGAAAACTGGCTTGCTCGACCCCTCAAGTAGTTTTTCTACAGCTTCGTTGACCCCACAGAAGCACGCCACGCATCCTGATCCGTAATCGTTATTGCTCCCCTCCCCCTTATTCCGGTATAGTTCGCCCTGCCGTTTAGATCAATTGGGAGAGCGTGTAACCTAGCAGCACAGGTTACACCGCCGAAGGCGTAACACCCGTAACCGCTCAGGCTCACGAACCATTGGTACAGGCAAATCTGGAGAGCGCTGATTATTCGGCCACCGAAGGGGCACGCAACGCGAGTTGTAATCTCTCAGGTATCAAGGACAGATGGGGCGCAGCGCGATTTCGCGCTGCGCCTTTTTTTATTTCTGGAGATGGCATGACGCTCAAACAGACCCCGCTCAACGCCGCACACCGCGCGATGGGCGCAAAGATGGTCGATTTCGGCGGCTGGGATATGCCGGTCAATTATGGCTCGCAGATAGATGAGCACCATCAGGTGCGCCGCGATTGTGGCATGTTCGATGTGTCGCACATGCGCACGGTGGACATCCACGGCGAGGGGGTGCGCACTTTCCTGCGCTACCTGCTGGCCAATAATGTGGACAAGCTGCAAACTTCAGGCAAGGCGCTGTATTCCTGCATGCTGCGCCCCAATGCTGGCGTGATTGATGACTTGATCGTTTATTTCATGCGCGAGGACTGGTTCCGCATCGTGGTCAATGCGGGTACTGCCGACAAGGACATCGCGTGGATGAAGGAGCAGGCAGTTACTCACGCACCACAGTTAAAGATTGTTTCGCGTAACGAGCTGGCCATGGTAGCCGTGCAGGGACCCAACGCGCACGTCAAAGTGTGGCAGGTGTTGCCGCAGACTAAAGCAGCGACTGAAGCATTGCAGATTTTTCAGGCGGCAGATTGCGGCGATTATTTCGTGGCACGCACTGGTTATACCGGCGAAGAGGGTTTTGAAATTATTCTGCCAGCAAGCAAAGTAGAAGTATTCTGGAATGCGTTGCATCAAGCAGGCGTTGCACCCATCGGCCTTGGCGCACGTGATACTTTGCGCCTCGAAGCCGGGATGAATTTGTACGGGCAGGACATGGACGAAACCATCAACCCGCTGGAAGCCGGGCTGGCCTGGACGGTAGATTTGAAAAGCGAGCGCGATTTCATCGGCAAGGCCACTTTGCTGGCTAATCCGCCGACCCGCAAAATGGTCGGATTGGTATTGCTCGATCGCGGCGTGTTGCGCGGCCATCAACAGGTTCACTGCGCGCAGGGTGTGGGCGAAATCACCAGCGGCAGCTTTTCGCCGACGCTGGAAAAATCCATCGCGCTGGCTCGAGTGCCGAAAGAGGTGCAAATCGGCGACACGGTACAAGTGGCAATCCGCGATAAAATGCTGGATGCAAAAGTAGTGAAGTATCCGTTTGCGCGGAATGGCAAAATATTGAGCTTGTAGCTCGTAGCCAGTAGCCAGTAGCGAATGGGGGTTGGCTACCAGCTACGCGCTACCAGCTACAAGCTTCACATAAATCATTAAGGAGAACGATATGAGCAACCCAAACAATCTTAAATACGCCGCCTCCCACGAGTGGGTTAAAGCGGAAGCGGACGGCACGGTCAGCGTCGGCATTTCCAATCATGCGCAGGAATTATTGGGCGACATGGTGTTTGTCGAATGCCCGACGGTTGGCCGCAAACTTAAAGCCGGGGAAGAATGCGCGGTGGTGGAATCGGTCAAGGCCGCTTCCGATGTCTATGCGCCGATCTCAGGCACGGTGGTGGCGATCAACCCGGCGCTGGATAAAACGCCGGAAGCCATTAACACCGATCCCTACGGCGCATGGATGTTCAAACTCAAGCCGGACAATGCGGCGGATATTAACGGCTTAATGGATGCGACCGCTTATCAGGCGCATGTAGATAGCGAAGCACACTGAAGCTTGTAGCTTGTAGCGGGTAGCTTGTAGCTTAAAAGCAGCGCGCAAAGCGCGCACCACGCCTGCTACCCGCTACCAACTACCCCCCCACTTTGACAGAACACTCACCCATGATCACCACCGATAAATTTGTAAACCGCCATAACGGCCCGCGCGACAACGATATAACCGCCATGCTGGAAAAAATCGGCGCGCCGTCGCTGGACGCCTTGATTGATCAAACCATTCCGGCAGCCATACGCCTGGAAAAGCCCTTGGCCATCGCGCCCGCCGTGAGCGAATATCAATACCACAAACATTTGCGCCGCATCGCCGCAAAAAATAAAATTTTCAAAACTTATATCGGCCTGGGCTATTACAACACCATCGTGCCGCCCGTGACCCAGCGCAACATTCTGGAAAATCCCGGTTGGTACACGGCTTACACGCCTTATCAAGCCGAGATTTCGCAAGGCCGCCTGGAGGCGTTGCTGAATTTCCAAACCATGATTATGGATTTGACCGGGATGGAAATTGCCAATGCTTCATTGCTGGATGAAGCCACTGCAGCAGCAGAGGCCATGGCCATGCTGTTCAGCACGCGCTCACGCGAGGCCATTGATAGGGGAGCGAACAAATTTTTTGCGTCGCATGAATGCTACCCGCAGACCCTGGATTTGCTGAAAACCCGATCCGCGCCGATGGGCATCGAATTGGTCATCGGCGATTTCAAAACGGCCAAACTGGACGGCAACATTTACGGTGCTTTGCTGCAATATCCAGCTGTTGATGGCAAGGTGCATGACTATGCCGATTTTGTAGCCAGGGCCA
This sequence comes from Gallionellaceae bacterium, assembly GCA_009885195.1. GTDB lineage: Bacteria > Pseudomonadota > Gammaproteobacteria > Burkholderiales > Gallionellaceae > Nitrotoga. Next base: position 8,148 of record VFLG01000033.1, on the reverse strand, counting down.
AAGCCAACGGCATGACCATAGCTGTGGCCGCCGATATATTGAGTCTGGTGCTGCTCACGCCGCCGGGCGAATGGGGCGCGGATGTGGTGGTGGGCAATACGCAACGCTTTGGTGTGCCGATGGGCTACGGCGGACCACACGCCGCATTTTTTGCCTGCCATGATGAATTCAAACGCGCCATGCCGGGACGCATCATCGGTGTGTCGGTGGATGCCGACGGTAATCCGGCGTTGCGCATGGCATTGCAAACGCGCGAGCAACATATACGTCGGGATAAAGCCACTTCTAACATTTGTACTGCGCAAGCATTGTTGGCCATCATGGCCAGCATGTATGCGGTCTATCACGGCTCGGAAGGACTGCAAGGAATCGCGCAACAAGTGCACCTGACAGCAGTCGCTCTTGCGGACGAATTGAAAAAATTGGGTTACAAAATTGAAGAAGGTGTTTATTTCGACACGATAAAAATAAACGGCGCAGATCATGCAAAGATCAGGCATCTGGCCGAAGCAGCGCACATCAATTTCCGTTATGCAGACCAGGCCATCACCATTGCGATTGACCAAACCACCGATGCGGACGATCTGAACGCCATTCTTGATGTGTTCGCCAAAGCAGCCGCCAAAACATCCACACACCTTACCGAGCAGCAGATTTTTAATCAGAAACCATTAATCAAAAATCGGACATCCGCAATTTTGCAACATCCGATTTTCAATACCTATCATTCCGAATCGGAAATGATGCGCTATATAAAACGCCTGGAAAACAAGGATTTGTCGCTGACACATTCCATGATCTCATTGGGTTCCTGCACCATGAAACTGAATGCTGCGTCGGAATTGATGCCGATTTCATGGCCGGAATTCGCCCACATTCACCCCTTCGTTCCGGTTGAACAAGTTGCGGGCTATCACGAAATAATCGACGATCTGGATAAGTCTCTAAGTGAAATTACCGGCTTCGCCAAAATGAGCTTCCAGCCCAACAGTGGCGCGCAAGGTGAATACGCCGGGCTCATGGTCATCATGGCTTACCATCAATCACGCGGCGACGCGCATCGCAAAGTGGCGTTGATTCCCACTTCCGCGCACGGCACCAATCCTGCTACGGCGGCGATGTGCGGCATGAAAATCGTATTGGTCAAGTGCGACAAAAAAGGCAACATTGACGTAGATGATCTGCGCGAAAAAGCCGTGCAGCACAAGGATGATCTATCCTGCTTGATGGTGACTTACCCCAGCACGCACGGCGTTTACGAAGAAAGCATTACCACCATCACCAACATCATCCATGAAAATGGCGGGCAGGTTTATATGGATGGCGCCAACATGAATGCGCAGGTAGGCCTGACCAGCCCGGGAAATATTGGTGCTGACGTGTGCCACTTGAACTTGCATAAAACCTTCGCCATCCCCCATGGCGGCGGCGGACCCGGCATGGGGCCGATAGGCGTGGCAAAACATCTGGTGCCTTTTTTGCCTTCGCATCCGGTCATAAAAACCGGCGGGGAAAAAGCGATACATGCGGTATCCGCAGCGCCATATGGTAGCGCTTCGATTCTGTTGATTTCCTACGGCTATATAAAAATGTTGGGCGGAGAGGGTGTGACGGCAGCAACGCGCATGGCGATTCTTAATGCCAACTATATTAAAGAGATGCTGAAGGACCATTACCCCACTTTATATAGCGGTGAACAGGGGCGTTGCGCGCACGAAATGATTCTGGCCTGTGCGGAATTCAAACGTGCGGGCGGGGTGGAAGTAGGCGATATTGCCAAGCGATTGATGGATTATGGTTATCACGCACCCACCGTTTCATTTCCGGTGGCCGATACCTTAATGGTCGAACCCACAGAAAGTGAATCCAAAGAAGAATTGGACAGGTTCTGCTCGGCCATGATTTCGATACGCAAGGAAATTGATGAAATCATTTCCGGTAAAGCCGACAGAGAAGACAATGTCCTCAAAAATGCACCACACACGGCCAAGTCGGTTATTGTAGGTGAATGGAAACATGGCTACACGCGCGAAAAAGCGGTTTACCCATTAAAATATCTGCGGGACAATAAATTCTGGCCAAGCGTCGCCCGTATCGATAATGTGCGCGGCGACAAAAACCTGATTTGCGCTTGTCCGCCAATAGAGTCTTATGCAGATACAGTGCTGTAATATGCTTAACCTGAAGGAAAAATCGTGAGTAAAGATACAGCAAATAAGACAGCCGTTACTCTGGATGGCGCGCCCGTTACCTTGTATGGCACCTTCCCGACGGTCGGGCAAACTGTCCCGGCCTTTACCTTGGTAGATAAAGATTTGAAAGACGTCGCGCTGAAAGATTTTGCCGGCAAACGCAAGGTGCTGAACATTGTGCCCAGCCTAGACACGGCTGTGTGCGCGACTTCCGCGCGCAAATTTAACGAAGCGGCGGGCAAGCTGGACAACACGGTAGTGCTGGTGATTTCCGCCGACCTGCCGTTTGCCATGAGCCGTTTTTGTGTGGCCGAAGGGCTGGATAATGTCACCCCGCTGTCGCTTATGCGGGGTCGGGATTTTATGCGCAACTACGGCGTGAAAATTGCCGACACTGCGCTCAGCGGCGTAACCGCGCGCGCCGTGTTGGTGCTGGATGAACAGAACCGTGTTGTGCACGCCGAGTTGGTGGACGATATTACCCATGAACCGAATTACGATGCGGCGCTCGCGGTGCTGAAGTAACCCCCTTCCTATAATTTGACAGTGGCGTTGAATTTTGCCATGCTGCACATCATGTTCCGTTCCTACAGAAAATTTGTTGCAGTGCTTTTGGCCATTTGGTTGCCGCTGTTCAGCGGCAGCGCGCTGGCCGCTTCGGTTGCCATGCAGACGATGGGAGGTGATTGTCCTGCGGCGGTTGCACAAGCGGATGGGTTCAACGCCCATCATCACGACCAATCTTCCTCGAATCAGGATCAGTCATCTGGGCAGCACGATCAGCAAAGCTCCGTCTGCCAGGATTGCGGCATCTGTCATTTCGCCTGCGGCGGATATCTGGCTACCGTCGCTATCGAGGCGACGGAAGCCCGGCCATCGGCCATTACTTACGCAAGCTCTTCGACACAGTTTCAATCCTTCACCTCGGCTCCGCTAGATCCGCCTCCGCTCTCCCGCGTTTAACGCGGGACGAGTGTCTTCGTAGTTCCCATCCGGCCAACTTTGCCGGCATAAAGCCTCGTCCCGAATCGTTCGGCAGCCGCACTGCGCCTGCTTGCTCATTTACTTTTCAGGAGAACAGAATGAAACGGGTTTATATAAAAATCATGCAACACACATTAACGGGCGGTTTGTTTTTTGCGATGCTGGCCGGTTCCGGCGCGGGTGCGACGGAGCAACATAACCACGGCATGGATCATGAAGCGATGAAGGCGATGCCGCACGATGCCGGGAAAGCAATGCAGTTGACCGACGGCCTGGTGAAAAAAGTCGATCAGAAGAACGGCAAAATCACTTTGCAGCATGGCGATATAGTTAACGTGATGCCCGCCATGACCATGAGTTATCGCGTCAGGCAAGCGCAACAACTGGAATCCATTCAGGCGGGTGACAAGGTGCGCTTTGCGATGGAAAAACTGAACGACGATTATGTTGTGACGCATATCGAAGCAAGGTAGGGTGTCAATGAGCGCAGCGAATTGCACCATGTTGGAAAGATCGGTGCAATTTCATTGCACCCTACCTCCCTAAGGACGCCTCTACCCGATTAAGGAATACATATGAAAAACGTGATTGCATTGTTGTTGCTGGGCGGCTTTTCAAGCTGGGCGGCACAGGCCGGCGAATTGTTTCTTGGCCCGACTTTGGGGGCGGACTTACAGGGTTTGTTGAGTTATGCGCGCGAGCACAATCCCGAATTAGCGGCGATGCGCTACGAGGCGGATGCCGCAGCGCAGCGCGTTCATCCTGCGGCGGCTTTGCCCGATCCGGTGTTGCGCACCGAGTTGATGGACATCACCAGGCAAGGCACGCGTAACCCCAGCTTGCTGCCATCCAAAGTAGGCGGTACTCAATATACGCTGATGCAAAGTTTACCGTGGTTCGGCAAACGCGATTTGCAGCGTGGGGTCGCCGATGCGCAAGTCGTGCAGGCCAACGGCCAAACTTCGGCGACATGGGCGGAGCTGTCGAGCAGAATCAAATCGGTCTATGCGATGTATTACTACTTGTCCCACAGCGAGCGGCTGACTCACGAAACGCTGGATTTAATGACCAGTCTGGAACAAGTCGCGCAAACACGTTATGCCAACGGACTGGGTGCGCAGCAGGATGTGATTCGCGCCCAGGTCGAGCAGACTGATTTGCGCACCGAACTGCTCGGTCTGGAAAACGAGCAGCACCACGCACATGGACGATTGAATACTTTGTTGTCGCGTCCCGCGATGGCAGTGCTGGCGCAACCTGCGTCTGCGCGCCCGTTACCTGCTGAGGCACAGCTCGATTACCCGGTTCTGGAAGAAAAGCTGCGCGCCCGAAATCCACAATTGATGATGGCCGATGCACGCAGGGACGAAGCTGAAAAGAATCGTGACATGATCTTCAAGAATCGCTATCCGGACATTACCTTAGGAGTGGCGCCGACACAAATCGGTAGTCGCATCAGTGAATGGGATCTGATGATAGAAATAAATATCCCATTGCAGCAGGGTGTGCGCCGCTCCCAAGAACGCGAAGCCGAAGCTATGCTGGCGGCTACTGGCGCACGCAAGGAAGCTGTGTTGAACCAGATGCTGGCCGATTTAGCAGAAAGCAGGTCCAGCCTGGAAACCGCACGGCGCACCGCATCCTTGATTTCAACGCGGCTGCTTCCACAAGCCGAACTCACTTATCAATCCGCCTTGGCCGGTTATGAAACCGGCAAAGTGGATTTTGCTACCTTGTTGGATGCGCAGCGGCAAATTTTGCAAGCCAGGCAGCGGCAACTCAAAGCACAGCTTGAAGCGCAATTAAGCCTGGCAGAAATTGAACGTTTGTTGGGAGAAGAGCTATGAAACCCGTTGGAAGAATAAATATAGGCACCGGAATAATTATTGGCACTATCGTTTTGCTGGGTGTGGGCGCGACCGGATATTGGCTGGGTAATCAGAGGACAGAGGACAGAGGACAGAGGACAGAGGATGCTGCCCCAAAAGAGTCTGCTAAAAAAATACTGTATTACCGCAACCCGATGGGATTGGCAGATACCTCACCGGTGCCGAAAAAAGATTCGATGGGCATGGACTATGTGCCGGTATTTGCAGGCGGCGAAGATGTCAGTGACGGCAAGTCTATTCGCATCAGCATTGAAAAGGTGCAAAAGTTGGGCGTGAAGAGTGAAGTGGCAACGCTGCGCAAGCTCGACAAAACGATCCGTGCCGCCGGGCGGATCGAAATAGATGAGCGCCGCACCTACACCGTCGCGCCGAAATTCGAGGGCTGGGTCGAACGGCTTTACGTCAACACCAACGGACAAGCGATCAGCAAAGGACAAGCGCTGTTTGATGTGTATAGCCCGGAACTGATTGGAGCACTACGCGAATACGCGCTTGCCGCACAAGGAGAAACAGCACTGTCAAATGCTGACGACGATGCAAAAAATAGCATGCGGCAACTCGCCACAGCCAGTCTCGCCCGGCTGAAAAATTGGGGTATCGAAGATCAGCAGATCAAGGAATTAGCGCAGGATAAAAACAAACGAGGCTTGACGTTTTACGCACCGGTTTCCGGCATCGTGCTGGAAAAGAAGGCAGTGCAGGGGATGCGCTTCATGCCAGGAGAAATGCTGTATCAGATTGCCGATCTGTCTTCGGTGTGGATAGTGGCCGATGTGTTTGAACAGGATATTTCTTCGGTAAAAACCGGCACCAAGGCCAGGGTGAAGATCAATGCTTACCCGGACAAGCAGTTCGATGCGGTCATCACTTACGTTTACCCAACCTTGAATGCAGCAACCCGTACCGTTGCCGTGCGTCTGGAGATGGCCAATCCGCAAGGCTTGCTCAAGCCCGCGATGTTTGCGCAGGTGGAAATGCCAGTGGGCGGCAAAGCCAAAGTGCTGACCGTGCCGACCTCTGCCGTGATAGACAGCGGTACGCGCCAGATCGTGCTGGTGCAACTGGCGGAAGGGCGCTTCGAGCCGCGCGAAGTCAAGCTGGGCAACCGCAGCGACGATTATGTTGAAGTGTTGACTGGGGTTGCTGCAGGAGAACAGGTGGTGGTGGCGGCCAACTTCCTGATCGATGCCGAGAGCAACCTCAAGGCAGCACTCGGCAGCCTGGGGTACGCGCACGGTGGTGGTGCAACGCAAGGTGCGGCGGAGAAAACCAAGCCAACTGTGGTGGGACATCAGGCAGAAGGTACGCTGGATGCCATCAATGCAGATGGCACGGCCAGTATCAAGCACGGCCCGATCAAGACGCTGGGCTGGCCGGATATGACCATGGATTTCGCTCTCGCCAATCCATCGCTGACGAGCAGCATAAAAATTGGCAGCGCAATCAGCTTTGAAATCGTCGAGCGCAAGCCGGGCGAATGGGTGATCACCAAGTTGCAAGCGAAGCAGCCCGATCATAGTCAGCACGAGGGACGCTGACATGTTAAATAACATCATAGACTGGTCGGCGCGCAATCGTTTCCTGGTGCTAATCGCGACGCTGTTCATCACTCTGGCGGGCATTTACGCGGTAGTCAAAACCCCGCTGGATGCCTTGCCGGACTTATCGGACGTGCAGGTGATCGTCTTTACCGAGTATCCCGGCCAGGCGCCGCAAGTGGTGGAAGACCAGGTTACTTATCCGCTGACCACTTCGATGATCTCGGTGCCGAAATCCAAGGTGGTGCGCGGCTTTTCGGTGTTCGGCGCATCCTTTGTCTATGTCATTTTCGAGGACGGCACCGATCTTTACTGGGCGCGTTCGCGCGTGCTGGAGTACCTTAACTTTGCTGCCGGCAAGCTGCCCAGGGGCGTGACGCCGCAGATTGGCCCGGACGCGACCGGTGTCGGCTGGGTGTACCAGTACGCGGTGATCGGCGTGAACAAGACGCTGGCCGAGCTGCGCACGATCCAGGACTGGTATTTGCGTTATCAGCTCACCAAAGCGCACGGGGTATCGGAAGTGGCTTCCGTCGGCGGCTTCGTGCAGCAGTATCAGGTGATCGTGGATCCGGTGAAGCTGCGCGCATACAACATCCCGCTGATGAAGGTTTCGCAGGTGATCCGCGAGTCCAACCGCGATGTCGGCGGGCGCGTGGTGGAAATGGCCGAGACCGAGTACATGGTGCGCGGCAGGGGCTATTTGCGCGGCAAAGCTGACATCGAGAATCTGGTGGTTAAATCGGAGATGGGCACGCCGGTGCTGATCCGCGACATCGCGCGGGTCGAACTGGGCCCGGACGAGCGGCGCGGGCTGACCGAGTTGAACGGCGAGGGTGAGGTGGTGTCCGGCATCGTCATGGCGCGTTATGGGCAGAACGCGCTGGAGGTGATCCACAACATCAAGGAGAAAATTGCCGAGATCGCTCCCGGCTTGCCGGAGGGCGTGACCATTCAGGCGGTGTATGACCGTTCCGACCTGATCCACCGCGCCATCGCCACTCTGAAAGTCACGCTGCTTGAGGAAGGGCTGATCGTGGCCGCGGTGTGCCTGGTGTTCCTGATGCACGTGCGCAGCGCGCTGGTGGCGATTGTGATGCTGCCCATCGGCGTGCTGATCGCCTTCATCGTGATGCGCGCACTGGGCATGAATTCCAACATCATGAGCCTGGGCGGCATCGCGATTGCCATCGGCGCGATGGTGGACGCGGCCATCGTGATGATAGAAAACGCGCACAAGCATTTGGAGCGACTTGATTACTCCCAAGCATCAATTCCCTCTCCCGCTGGCGGGAGAGGGTTAGGGGGAGGGGTACAGGACTTGAGCGCACGCGCCAACGCCATCCTCGCCGCCTGCAAAGAAGTCGGCCCGGCGCTGTTTTTCTCGCTGCTGATTATCACCGTGTCGTTCCTGCCGGTGTTCGCGCTGGAGGATCAGGAAGGGCGGCTGTTCTCGCCGCTGGCATTTACCAAGACCTTCTCCATGGCGGGCGCGGCGTTGCTGTCCATCACGCTGGTGCCGGTGCTGATGATGCTGTTCATACG
>VFLG01000079.1 GCA_009885195.1 Gallionellaceae bacterium | reverse complement strand
TTGTTACGCACCATCAACGAAGCAGGAGGAGTCCGCCATGAAGATTACAACTGTTGGTATTGATATCGCAAAGTCTGTTTTCCATGTGTTTGCGGTGAACAAAATGGGCGCGTTGGTGAAAAAGAAGCAGCTCAAACGCAACGAGTTATTAACCTTCATCGCACAGCTTGAGCCGTGCCGGATCGTGATGGAGGCGTGCGGAGGTGCGCACCATTGGGCGCGCGAGTTTCAGAAGCTGGGGCACGAGGTGAAGTTGATCGCACCGCAGTACGTGAAGCCGTATGTCAAAGGCAACAAGAACGATTACAACGATGCGGAAGCGATTGCCGAGGCGGCGCAGCGCCCGAACATGCGGTTCGTGCCGATCAAGACGCAAGAGCAGCAAGACATTCAGGCGCTGCACCGTCTGCGCGAACGGACGGTCAAGGAGCGCACCGCACTGGCGAATCAGATCCGTGGCTTGCTTGCGGAGTACGGCATCGTTATTCGACTCGGTATCACCGCCGTGCGCAAGGCGCTGCCGGAGATTCTGGAAGACGGTGAAAACGGATTAACACCCCGGGGCCGCGCCTGCTTCGCCCAGCTGCGTGATGAATTAGTCGAGATCGACGCGACGTGTGCGCGTTACGAACAACAGATCGTACAGGTCAATCAGGAATACGAGGTGTGCCGACGCCTGGATAAAGTCATCGGCATCGGTCCGATCACCGCAACGGCCACCTATGCGGCGGCGGGAACCGCCAAAGAGTTCCGCAATGGCCGGCATTTTTCTGCGTGGCTGGGCTTGGTGCCCAGGCAACATTCAAGCGGCGGCAAAGACACGCTGCTTGGGATCAGCAAGCGAGGTAACGCGTATTTGCGCACCTTGTTTATCCACGGTGCCCGCGCGGTGCTGCGCACCGCGGCCACCAAGCAGGATCGCTTCAGCCGCTGGGCGAATGCGCTGCATGCCCGGCGCGGCCATAACCGCGCCTGTGTGGCGGTGGCCAACAAGCTGGCCCGCATCGCGTGGGTGATCCTGGCCAAGGGCGAGGCGTACCGCCCAGCGGTGTAACGTGCCGTGTTGCTGTTGGAAGGTGTAGAAGTAGGTTAGGCAACGAAACCCGTTCATACGATTGCGAAGACAAATTTGTTGATGTTGAGATCGGTCAGACCGGCCCTTTCAAAACCTGTTCCTGCCATCGGCTTAACCAAGCCGTAAGGATGATGAGGAGAGGGGGCGCAGATATCCATCAGGGCCAGGAAGCACAAAGCGCTTTCACTAACAGGCCGGATATATGGGAGCAATGATTTTCGTCTCACGTCGATCAATGAGTCTTGCAAACCGGGAGGGGTCCATATATGGCGGAAATGCAGATTTTGCAGGAGCAAAAATCTGCCACAGGAGCTGGGAGGCCTCATCGGTGCCTGACGAAGGAAGGTTGGGCGGGGCGGGAAGGGCAACCGGAGGAGGTCGTGGAGGGACGCAGCCAAGGGAAACGCCGAAGAGTCACCCGCACGCCGGACACCGAGCCGGGGAAGTGCGTCGAAGGGACTTGGACGCGTACGCGAAACCGCCCGGTACGACCGGCGGCTTAAATTCACGGCACTGCTGCACCACATCACCCCGGCGTTGTTGGTCAAAAGCTTGTACGACCTGAACAAAACGGCGGCGGCGGGCGTGGACGGCATGACGTGGCAGGACTACGAGAAACTTCTAAACGGGCGGGTACACGAACTGCACCGGCAGATACATACCGGTGCCTACCGTGCGCACGCCTCGCGGCGGGCCTACATCCACAAAGCGGATGGCAAGTTACGTCCGCTGGGGATCGCTGCGGTGGAAGACAAGATCGTGCAACAGGCCGTCGTCAAGGTACTGAACGCGATCTACGAGGCAGACTTTCGATGTGCAGGATGCACAAGTGTCGCGGGCGCATATATGCGCAGGAGCGACCTTGGATTCTCGTATGGATTCCGGCCAGAGCGAGGGCAGCACGACGCGCTCGACGCGGTATGGATGGGAATCAGCACCCGGCCGATGGGATGGATATTAGACGCCGACATCAGCGCGTACTTTGACAGCCTCGACCACGACGGGCTGCTCAAATTCCTGCGCCACCGTATCGCCGACCAGCGACTACTGCGGCTGGTCAAGAAGTGGCTCAAAGCCGGAATCATCGAAGCCGGCAAGCGGATCGAAGCCGAACGGGGCGCCCCGCAAGGGGCGGTCATTTCCCCGTTACTGGCCAACATCTACCTATAGTGGACCCCTCCGTCCAGACAATATTGCATCGAGTTTAAG
>VFLG01000072.1 GCA_009885195.1 Gallionellaceae bacterium | reverse complement strand
GCGGGATGAGTGAAATTTTTTACCCCCACCCTGGCCTTGACCTGGCTTTGCAGCAACCCGCCGACGAGGTTTGCCTGCACACTCTGCCGGCTTCCATCCAATTGCACGCTTCCCTTCATTTCGCTGCTGATCGATTTATTCGGCAGCTTGTCACCGCTGGCATGCACTGCCACCGTGAGCTTGGAAAGGTTGAGCTGCTGCTGTTCAAAATTGCCGGTCACGGGCGAGTCCAGCTTCACTTTAAACACTTGGTCGGGCTGCTTCATCGCCAATTCCAGCGTAAGCGCGCTGCTCTTGAACAATTGCGCATTACCGGCCAGGTCATGCAAAGTAAAGTTGGCCGCGATGTCGCCTATTGCGCCGCGCAGCTTGGCATCCAAAGTCAGCCTGTCGCCGGAGAATTTGTCCTTGGTCATATTCAACGCCGGTATATTCAGATTGGCATCGAAGTTGTCCTTGCCTTTCACGCCGCTGGCCGACGCCACCAACTTTCTGGCCGTGAATTCCTGCGTGGTCAGCTTGGCGCTGGCATCGCCGCTGGCCTGTACCACCAGCTTGCTGATGTCGAGCGCCGCGCCCTTGGCCTGCAATTGCATATCTTCCAGTTGATACGATTGCTGTTCCAGATCGAAAGTAAGAGTAGTCCCCAGTTGCAAGGCAATGTCCAGCCGGGGTTGGCTAGATTGGATTAATGCGGAAAAATCAATTTTGCTCGGCACGCTGTTGGCGATTCGCCCGGTGTGCAGGTTAAGGTCTTGCAGCGCATATTGCGCGCCTGTGGTTTCATCGCGATAGCGCAGCTCGGCATTTTCCAGATGCACCGACGCAATGTCGAATTTCAGCGGCTGGCTTTCCGGCTTGCTCTCATCTGTCTTGCTCTCATCTTTGCTCAACAGGTCGTCGATGTTGGTCTTGCCGTTCTTGTGCTTGACCAACTCCACTTTCAGACCACTGACCGCCACCTCGTCCACCACCAGCTGCCTGGATAGCAGCGGCAACAGCGCCAGCGATACGCGCGCGTTGTCAATTGCGAGAAACTCGTTGTCGTTCTGGAATTCTGACAGAGACACATGGCCGATATTGACCCCCAGGCTGGGGAAGAAAGCCAGCTTGATATCACTATCCAGCTTGAGGGTGCGCTGTTTCTTGTCCTTCACCAACTGGATAATCTGTGCCTTGTAATCGTTGGGATTGAAGGTCGCGGCGACGTAGGCCACAGCGGATACCGCTGTGACCGCCACTACGCTAACCGTCCATAGGCTGTATTTTACAAATTTATTCATGTTTGAGTGACGAAGAGGCGCGGCCAGTTGTTACTATAATCCGGTTAACTCCCAAAATGGGTTGAGCATACCTAATGTCGTATGGGTTTTTGTAGGACGGAAAAGCGAAGCGCCTTCCGCCGCATGTGGGTCGCTCATACGGCGGATAACGCTGCGCTCATCCGCCCTACGGTGGGGGTTGTTTTTGGAACCAACCGGATGAGCACGCAATGTTCTATAACCCCCTGCGCGATAGCGTCAGCGTGGCATTTGTGCCGCCAAAACCGAAGCTGTTCGACATCGCGGTTTGAATATTTGCATTGTCAATGCGCTGGCGAACGATAGGCAGACCCTCGGCGACAGCATCCAGGGTTTCGATATTGGCCGAAGCCGCAATGAAATTATTTTCCATCATCAGCAAGGTGTAGATAGCTTCGTTCACGCCTGCCGCGCCCAAGGCATGGCCGGAGAGTGACTTGGTCGAGGCAATGGCCGGCGCGCTGTTGCCAAACACTGCGCGAATCGCTTCCAGCTCCTTGACATCGCCGACCGGTGTACTGGTGCCGTGGGTGTTGATGTAATCCACTCCACCCTGCACTCCCTGCAATGCCATAACCATGCATCTGGCCGCGCCTTCACCACTCGGCGCGACCATGTCGTAGCCGTCAGAAGTGGCGCCATAACCGACCACCTCGGCATAAATTTTTGCGCCACGTTTTTTTGCGTGTTCGAACTCCTCCAATACCAAAATTCCACCGCCGCCGGAGATGACGAAGCCATCGCGGCTGGCATCGTAAGTGCGCGAGGCCTTTTGTGGCGTGTTGTTATATTTGCTTGAAAGCGCGCCCATGGCGTCGAACAAAAAGGCCATGGTCCAGTGCTCTTCTTCCGCACCACCGGCAAACACGATATCCTGCTTGCCCATCTGGATTTGTTCCACGCCATTACCGATGCAGTGCGCGCTGGTGGCGCAAGCTGAGCTAATGCCATAGTTGACACCCTTGATCTTCGCACCCGTAGCCAGGCACGCCGCCACGCCGCTCGACATGGTTTTCGTCACCATGTAAGGGCCGACGCGGCGAATGCCTTTCTCCGCCAGAATATTGGTGGCTTCCAGCATGCTTTCGGTGGATGTGCCGCCCGCGCCAACGATGAGTCCGGTACGGATATTGGATACCAGCTCCGGCGGCAAGTTGGCATCGGCTATCGCTTCCTGCATGGCGATCCAGGCGTAGGCATGGCCATTGGCCATAAAGCGCATTAACTTGCGGTCAATCAGCTCTGCAACATTCAAACGAATAGGCCCGCAAACATTGGAGCGCAAGCCATGATCGGCATATTCCTGACTGAATGCGATGCCGGAACGGCCTTCACGCAGGCTATCAAGAACTTCAGCTTTATTATTACCGAGGCTGGAGACTATCCCCATACCAGTGACAACGACACGGCGCATATTCGTGTTCTCCAAAATTAGCTCTATTAAAAATTATCCGTGCGCGTGAACAAACCCACGCGCAAATCGCTGGCCGCGTAGATTTCCCGGCCATCCAGCGCCATGCTCGCATCGGCGATGCCCATTACCAGCTTGCGCATAATGACGCGCTTAAGATCGATGGTGTAAGTGACCAGCTTGCCTGTTGGCAACACTTGGCCACTAAATTTAACTTCGCCAGCACCCAGCGCGCGGCCATGTCCCGGCCCTCCCATCCAGCCCAGGAAAAAACCCACCAGTTGCCACATCGCATCCAGCCCAAGACAGCCGGGCATCACCGGGTCACCTACAAAGTGGCACCCAAAAAACCATAGGTCGGGTCGCACGTCCAGTTCCGCGACAATCTGGCCATTGCCATACTTCCCCCCATCCTTGGTAATCGAAATGATGCGGTCGAACATCAGCATCGGCGGCAATGGCAATTGCGCGTTGCCT
>VFLG01000040.1 GCA_009885195.1 Gallionellaceae bacterium | reverse complement strand
GAACAATGAGGAGCCCAGCCTCTCCAGGTTGGCATCGACAAAAAATAGCAGATCATCGTAAACCAGCGGGTTCCACAGCGAGTGGCCGTACAGCAGGGCGGTGGCGATGACCAGCAGGAGTGCTAGAAAATAACTGGTTTTGTTGGTTCTGTATGTAACCGGCTGATGCTGATGATCAGGGGTGGGCTGGTCGGCAGCAACTGCGGGGCGTTTCCTTTTTTTGGCAGAACCCATGCTTAAAGTTCCTCGAACCTGTTCGAGCTAGTATTGTATCGCAGCTCGGCAAGATATATTTTGGTGAGATCAGCAGTTCAATATCCGCCCTGACTAATTTCCTGAAACAGCTTCAGTCTGCGCGCGTCTATCTTCTCTTTTTCCGCAGCTCGTTTCAGCGCGCAACCCGGTTCGTGCAGATGGCGGCAGTTGTTGAAGCGGCACTGGCCGCGGTACGGCGCAAATTCCACAAAGCCTTCTTCAATCTCGCCAAAATCCAGGTGGTGCAGCCCGAATGCCTGCACACCGGGGCAATCGATCAGATGGCTGTTTTCGTTCAGGTGGTACAGGCGCGCGTGGGTGGTGGTGTGTTTGCCTGAATTGAGTGCGCTGGAAATTTCGCGTGTGGCGGCGTGCGCATCCGGCAGCAAGGCGTTAATGAGGGTGGATTTTCCCATGCCGGATTGCCCCACCATGACGCTGCTGTGTCCTTGCAGAAAGGGGATCAGAGGAGCAACGTCGTTTTTAGCAGACAGTTCCAGTATGCGATAACCGATGGCGCGGTAGGGTTCCAGTTGGGCGCGTGCTGTCATTGCTGCCTCAAGCAGATCGCATTTGTTCAGTACGATCAGTGTGGCCAGCTGCTGGTCGTGCGCGGCGATGAGGCAGCGTGCCAGCAGTTCGTCGCTGAACGAAGGTTCGCTTGCCACAACCACGATGATCTGCGTGATGTTGGCGGCGATGAGTTTCTGGCGGAAGGCGTCGGAACGGTACAGCAAAGATTTTCGCGGAGAGATTTTTTCGATGACGCCTTGCGCGTCGCCAGTGCGCTGAATTTCCACAGCATCACCGCAAGCTACCTCGCTTTTTTTTCCGCGCGTCAGGCAGGGCAGCAATTCACCATCGACCAGTTCAACCAGATATTTGCGGCTGTAGGCGGCGACCACCTGGCCTGGCATAGTTATTTCCAATTTGAAATTAGAAGTGAGCACAAGGCGGCGAGTCCGAAAAACTTTTGGCCGGGCACCCGGATGAGGCGACGAAGACAGTACAAGTAGTACGGCTAGGAGCCGAAGACGAAGCCAACGCAGTGATCGCTTCTAATTTCAAATTGGGGCGCTCAAATTTTGAGCAAGGCATCGACCTTGGCGGCACAAATGAAGTCGTTCTCCGACAGGCCGTTAACGGCATGCGTGGTGTATTCCACGTGGCATTTGTTGTAGCTTACCGTCAGATCGGGATGATGGTCTTCGCGGTGAGACAGCCATGCTATCGCGTTGACGAACGCCATGGTCTGGTAATAATTCTTGAACTCGAAAGTTTTACCGATGAGGTGGTCGTATTGTATCCAGTCATCGAGCTGCTTGATCAGTGTATTGACTTCATTTTGTGACAGCGGCGGCGTGCCGCCCGCACAGGGTTTGCATTGCCTGGCGGCTAAATCGCAGGTAGTTGCCATGGCGCTCACTTGAATTTGTAATACTGCTGGTTAAGGTAGGCGGCCAGGTGCTGCTCTTCTTGCGCGGAAAGGTTGGCACCCACAGCGCCGGAGCATACTTTGATGCGCGGTATCATTTTTTCCGGGCTGGACACCATGCGGTCAGGGCGCGTAAAGATGGCGCTGCCGTCACCGCCCATCTTGGCCATGTGGCAGCGGTTGCACTGGTACTGGTCGAACAGTTTTTTGCCGACCTTGGCGTCGCCATCAGCAAAGGGTGTGGCTTGTGCAGTGCCGCAGAGTAACAAAAATAGGGCGATATATTTTTTCATGGTCAGGCTCCTTATAAAGTTTGCAGACGGGCGATGCGCAGCAGGGCGGGCGGGTGCGAATCGTAAAACATAGAATACAGCGGATCCGGTGTCAGGGTTGCGGCGTTGTCCTGATACATTTTCACCAGTGCGCTGGCCAGATCGCGCGCATCGGTTTGCTGTGCGGCATAGGCATCCGCCTCGAACTCGTGCCGGCGCGAGGTGTGGCTCATCAGCGGGTGCAGCAAAAAACTGAACACCGGCATCACCATGAAGAACAGCAGCAGCGCCAATGCGGTCGCCAAAGTGGTAGCAGGCATGGCAACTCCCAGCCCCTGATAAAACCACTCGGCCTGCATCAGTTGCGCCAGCAGCCACAGGAATCCCAGGCTCAGGGCAAAGGTAAACACGATGCGTTTCAGCACATGGTGGCGTTTGAAGTGCCCCAGCTCATGCGCCAGCACGGCCTCGATCTCGCTGGCTGACAAGCGGGAAAGCAGCGTGTCAAAAAACACAATGCGCTTGGTCTTGCCGAAGCCGGTGAAGTAGGCGTTGCCGTGCGCGCTGCGCTTGGAGCCGTCCATCACGAACAGTCCTTGTGCGGTAAAGCCGCATTTCTGTAACAGGATCTCGATGCGTGCCTTGAGGGTTTCGTCCTGCAGCGGGGAGAACTTGTTGAACAGCGGCGCGATGAACGACGGGTAGATGAACAGCAGCAACAGGTTGAACGTCACCCACACGCCCCACACATACAGCCACCAGTTCCCGCCCATGCGCTCCATCAGCCACAGCACGCCGAACAGCAGCGGCAGGCCGAGCGCGGCGCCGAGCAGCAATCCTTTCAATGCATCTGCCAGATAGAGCGCCAGCGTCATCTTGTTAAAACCAAAGCGCGCCTCAATGACAAATGTGCGATACAGGCCGAACGGGATTTCCAGCAGCGAGCTAAGCAGCAGCACCGCAACGATGACGGCCATGCCCTGCGCGAGGGGGCTTGTGAAAGTGGCCTGCCAGAAATCGGCGATCCATTGTATCCCCCCGCCCAAGGTGAATGCGAGCAGCAATAATGATTCGAACAGCGCGCTCAGCATGCCCAGGCGCGTCTTGGCGCTGGTGTAGTCTGCCGCCTTGTGGTGAGCGGCTAGGTCTATCTGTTCATGAAAGGCTTGTGGTACTTTGGCGCGGTGCGCTGCGATATGAGCCAGGTGGCGTCGCGCCAGCCATAGCCTAGCAAGCGTCGTTAAAAAAAGCGCGCTAATGAATAATGCCGAAAAATAAAAAGGTGTCATGGATGTCCAGATAATTTGCGGTGGCGTAGTTTAATGACGATGTGACACAATACGCGCTCAACAGTTCTTACATGACAGGATTATGGCACAAAATCAAAATTATCTTATTTGGATAGACATGGAAATGACGGGGCTGATCCCGGAAACCGACCGCATTATCGAAGTCGCGCTGGTTATAACCGACAACGACCTGAATACCATAGTCGAAGCGCCGGTGCTGGTGGTGCATCAGCCGGATAGTGTGCTGGACGGTATGGATGCCTGGAACAAATCCACCCACGCCAAATCCGGCCTGATAGCCAAGGTCAAGGCATCCACTCTGGATGATGCCAGCGTAGAAGCGCAGATGCTGGCATTCCTCAAGGAATATGTGCCGGAGAAAACTTCGCCGATGTGCGGCAATTCCATCTGTCAGGACAGACGGTTTCTGGCGCGCTGGATGCCGCAACTGGAAGCCTATTTCCACTACCGCAACCTTGACGTGAGCACGCTCAAGGAGCTGGCTAAACGCTGGAAGCCGGAAATGGCGCAGGGGGTAAAAAAACATGGCAAGCACGAAGCGCTGGCCGACATCTATGAATCTATCGGCGAGATGAAGCATTACCGCGAGCATTTTATTCGACTGTAATGGTGCGAATAAACATGGATGCTTCTTTATCTTCGATAATGTACGCGGGAACAAAACTACAGATTGTATATTATATTTGAACAGGTATAATTTGTGTGCAATGAACCGGTCAGAAAAAACAGTTGTGTGGGTGGGAAACAGCAAGAAAGACCTGCTTGCTTTGCCTTCCGATGTTCGCAGGTTTTTCGGACATGCTTTGGACTTTGCTCAGCGCGGTGCTCGGCATGATGCCGCCAAGGTACTCAAGGGTTTTGGCGGGGCGGGTGTTTTGGAAATTGTCGAAGACGACCAAGGCGGTACATACCGGGCGGTTTACACGGTGAAATTCAAGGAGGCAGTTTTCGTGCTGCATGTGTTTCAGAAGAAGAGCAAGCGTGGCATTGCGACACCCAAACCAGATATGGACATCATCCGCGAGCACTTGAAAGTCGCGGAAAGACTTGCCAAGGAGATGCGTGATGAATAAGCGAAAAATTGGTGGCATTGAAGTTGAAGTGAGTTCCGGCAATGTGTTTGCCGACCTCGGCTTGCCCGACCCGGACAAGCTGAAAATCAAATCCGGCCTCGTGATGGAAATCACCAAGGCTGTGCGTGAACTTGGGCTGTCGCAAGAAGAAGCTGGAAGACGTATGGGATTGCCTCAGCCCAAAGTGTCCGGACTCTTTCGTGGCGACTTTGCCAATGTATCAGAACGCAAGCTTATGGATTGCTTGAATCGCCTGGGCTACGACATCGAAATCAAGGTTAAGCGCGCTGGCGAGCCGGTCGGTCACCTCGTGTTGGCGTTGGCTTGATCGAAGGCAATGCATCGCTGGTGCATAAAGTATTTTTTAACACCCTGTCAGGCTTTTGCCCCGACCTGTAGCGCCCTCAACCGCCCCTGTTCCAGTTGGACGGCATCCGATTTATCCAGCCAGCCGTGCAAATTATCCAGCACCAGATCGGTCAGCGCATGGATCCATTCGGGCCGGTCATTGAGGCAGGGAATGGTGTGATATTCGCCGCCGCCCGCGTGCTGAAAATCTTCCTTTCCTTCCATCGCAATTTCTTCCAGCGTTTCCAGACAGTCCGCGACAAAACCGGGGCAGACCACGTCCACGCGCCTGGTTTTCTGTTTGCCCAGCGCCAGCAATGTGGCGGTGGTATAGGGCTGGATCCACTCGGCTTTGCCAAAGCGCGACTGGAAGCTGATGGTGTATTGCTCCTTGCTCAGCCCCAGCGCCTCGGCAATCAGACGTCCGCTTTTTTGGCATTCGCAATGGTAAGGGTCGCCCTTGTCCAGCGTGTAGCGCGGCACACCGTGGAAGCTCATCACCAGCTTGTCCGGGCGGCCATGCAGCGTCCAGTAGTCGCGAATGTTTTGCGCCGTGGCCGCGATGTAGCCGGGGTGGTCGTGGAAATGCTTGATGGTGCGCAAGGCCGGCATGTTGCGCTGCTTGACCAGCTCGTTAAATATCGCATCGCATGCAGTACCCGTGGCACTGGCGGCATATTGCGGATACATCGGGACCAACAGGATGCGCTGGCAGTTCTGCTCCTTGAGTCTAGCCAGCACGCTGGGAATGGACGGGTTGCCGTAGCGCATGGCGTAATCCACCACCAGCGGCACGCCTTGGGTTTTTTCACCGAGATAGCCTTGCAGTAATGTGGTCTGGCGCGCGGTGTAAACTTTTAGAGGCGACCCTTGCGGCAGCCAGATGCTGGCGTATTTGGCAGCGGATTTTTTCGGGCGCACGTTCAGGATGACACCATTGAGTATCAGCCACCAGATCAGTTTGGGAATTTCCACCACGCGCGGATCGCCCAGAAATTCACGCAGGTAAGGTTTGACTGCCTCGGCAGTGGGGGCTTCCGGCGTGCCGAGGTTGACCAGCAGCACTGCGGTTTTTTCTGCGGTGCCGTGGGTGTATGCAGGTTCACTTTGGTAGCTCATGGTTTTTGATTTTCTAAGTTGAAATGTGGTTCAGTTTTGCGACAGCGCATTGCTCAGCAGCTTGGCCGTGATGTCGACTATCGGCACGACTTTTTCGTAATGCATGCGCTTGGGGCCGACCACCGCCAGTGTGCCGATGATACGCCCATCAACGGCATAGGGCGCGCTCACCACGCTGCACTCGTCCAGTCCGGCCAGCCCCGATTCGTTGCCGACAAAAATATGCACGCCCGGTGCGTGGCGACTGGCGTCCAGTAGATACAGCAGCTCGGTTTTTTGCTCAAATACATTAAACAGCCCGCGCAACTGGCTCAAATTGGAGGAGAGGTCGTTTATGTGCAGCAGGTTGCGCTCGCCGCTGATCACGTAATCTTCGCTCTTGCGCGCCATCACCTCATCGCTGGCCGCCATCGCCGCGCTCATCAGCGCGGTCAGGTCATGTTGCAATTGATGCAACTCCGACTGCACGCGCTGGTGGATGTCCTGGAACGGGCAGTCGGCGTAGTGCTGGCTCAAAAAATTGCCCGCCTCGGTGAGCTGTGATTGGGAATAATCCTTGAGTGTCAGCAGCACGCGGTTTTCCACCTCGCCATCCGGCATCACGATAATCAGCAGGATGCGCTTTTCCGACAAGCGCAAAAAATCGATCTGGCGCGCCCTGAAAGCGGTGCGTTTGGGCGTGGCCACCACTCCGGCGAAGTGGGTGAGTTCAGACAGCAGGTTGGAGGCCTGCATCAGCAAACGCGAAGGCTGGTCGGGCTGCAATTGGTGCTCAAGCTGTTGCACGCGCGCGCTGTCCAGCGGCTGCACCACCATCAGGGTGTCAATAAACAAACGATAACCCAGCGCCGTTGGCACGCGCCCGGCAGAGGTGTGCGGGCTGCTCACCAGCCCCATTTCTTCCAGGTCGGCCATCACGTTGCGGATGGTGGCGGAGCTGACTTCCAGCCCGGAAAATTGTTGCAGCGCGCGCGACCCCACCGGCTGTCCATCGCTGATATAGCGATCCACCAGGGTTTTAAGCAGGATTTGTGCGCGGTCGTTAAGCATGGCCGTCATTCTATCACTGGTGCTTTGTCAATAAACCCGCGATATGGTTTAATCGCGGACATGAAGCTCCCTTTTAAAACCGTTGCCCTGATCGGCAAATACAAGACGCCGGAAATTACCGAGCCGCTGCTGCGGCTGGCCGCGTTTCTTTCCGGGAAAGGGGTGGCTGTCGTGGTGAACAGCCGCACCGCAGAAAATTTCAGCCAGCACCCTTACCAGGAGATTTCACTGGAAGAAATGGGCGACAAAGTCGATCTGGCCATTGTGCTGGGCGGCGATGGCACTATGTTGAATATCGTGCGCACGCTGGCGCCATTCGGGGTGCCGCTGGTGGGCGTGAACCAGGGGCGGCTGGGCTTTTTGACCGACATCTCGCTCGACACCATGCAGCAGACCATAGGCGCGATGCTGGAGGGTAAATTTGTCACCGAGCAGCGCATGTTGCTGTCCGCGCAAATTTTGCGCGGCGACGTCGAGGTATTCAAATCGCTGGCGTTCAACGAGGTCGTGCTGCACCGCGGCAATATCAGCAGCATGATCGAGTTCGAGGTGCGCATCGACGGCGAGTATCTTTACAACCAGCGCGCCGACGGGCTGATTGTGGCGACTCCGACCGGTTCCACCGCCTATGCGCTGTCCGCGGGCGGGCCCATTCTGCATCCCTCGCTTGACCTGATAGCACTGGTGCCGGTGTGCCCGCATACCTTGAGTAACCGTCCGATCGTGGTGAAGAGCGAATCGCTGGTGGAGATTCTGCCGCTCAGAAGCAGCGATGTGCGTATTCGCTGCGATAGCCACAGCTATTTTGATTTGCAGGAAAATGACAAGGTGGTGGTGACCCGCTATGCTCAGCCGGCTTGTCTGCTCCATCCTGCGGGGCACAGCTATTACAGCATGTTGCGCGAAAAATTGTTGTGGAATAAAGCACTGTAATGCTCAAGTTTTTAAGTCTCCGCGACTTCGTCATCGTCGATTCACTCGAACTCGATTTCGCTGCCGGGTTCACCGCGCTGACCGGTGAGACCGGTGCCGGAAAATCCATCCTGATTGATGCCTTGTCGCTGGCGCTGGGCGAGCGCGGCGATGGCGGCATGGTGCGCAACGGCTGCGAGCGCGCCGAAATCAGCGCGGAATTCGACACCTCCAACCTGCCACACTTGCAAAGCTGGTTGCGCGAACAGGAGCTGCAAGGCGATGCGGACGTGTGCTTGTTGCGCCGTATGTTGGATGCCACAGGCCGTTCGCGCGGCTTCATCAATGGGCGCAGTGCCACGCTGCAACAGATGCGCGAGGCGGGCGAACACTTGCTCGACATTCACGGCCAGCACGCGCACCAATCCTTGCTGCGCCCAGACGCTCAACGCGAATTGCTGGACGGTTATGCCGGATTGATACGCGAGGCGGAAGCGCTGGCGGGTTTGTTCCGCGACTGGCAAACCCTGCACCGCCGCCGCACACAGCTTGAGCAAAACGCCGAAGCGGTGGCGGCCGAGCGCGAATTGCTGCTGTTCCAGCGGCGCGAGCTGGAGACGTTGAAATTCACCGTCGCGGAATGGACCGAATTGCAGGCCGACCATGCGCGCCTGTCGCACGCCGCCGGATTGCTGGAGACCGCGCAGTTCGGCGTGGAGGTGTTGAGTGAAGCCGACACCGCTTGTCTGGCGCAGTTGAATGCGCTGGTCACGCGCATGCGCGCCGGGCTGGAGTACGACGCATCATTGCAGGACACGCTCGCCATGCTGGAAAGCGCGCAGAACGATTTGCAGGAGGCGGTGTATGCGCTGCGCCATTACCAACAGAAATTGGACGCCGACCCGCAGCAATTGCGCGAGCAGGAGCAGCGCATGACGGCCATCGTCGATGCGGCGCGCAAATATCGCGTCACGCCGGAGCAGTTGCCGGATGCCTTGCAGTGCATCGTGGCGCGCCTGGATGAATTGGGCGGCGATGCCGACCTGGCCGCACTGGCCAAGCAGGAAGATGCCGCGCGCGAGTTGTATCTGGCCTCCGCAAAAAAACTGGGTGCAGCGCGCAAAAAATCGGCTGCAAAATTGTCGCAGGAAATCACCGCTGCCATGCAGACTCTGGCCATGCAGGGTGGCAGCTTTGCCGTGGTGCTGGTGCCGCTGGCAGAAGGTAATGCGCATGGGCTGGAGGCAGTGGAATTTCAGGTGGCGATCAATCCCGGCACGCCGTTGCGCGGCCTGGCAAAAATCGCATCCGGCGGCGAATTATCGCGCATCAGCCTGGCGATACAGGTGGCCGCTAGCCAGGTGGCCAGCGTGCCCACGTTGATCTTTGACGAGGTGGACAGCGGCATCGGCGGGCGCGTGGCGGAAATTGTTGGCGCTTTGCTCAAGCGCCTGGGACAGCGCCATCAAGTGATGTGCGTCACCCATTTGCCGCAGGTGGCGGCGATGGCGGATGCTCAATGGCAGGTGAGCAAGTCCTCGCGTGATGGCGCTACCCGCAGCACCATCTCCGTGCTTGCGCCAACCGAGCGCGTCGAAGAAATTGCGCGCATGTTGGGCGGCGTAAAAATTACCGAGACCACGCGCAAGCATGCTGCGGAAATGCTGGGCGTATCTGCATGAGTTATCATGCAGCAGTTTTATATCAGAGGTTTTCCATGCGCATTAAGCTAATCATTGTTTCACTGTCGCTGGCCTCGTGCGGCGGCATATCCAAGCTGCCCTCATTTGCCCCGCATAAGATCGAGATCAACCAGGGCAATTTGGTTACGCCGGAGATGCGCGGCAAACTCAAGCTGGGCATGTCGCGCTCGCAGGTGCGCGCCCTGCTCGGCACGCCGCTGATCACCGATGTCTTCCACGCCAATCGCTGGGACTATGCCTATCGCCTTGAGCAAAACAACAAGCTGGTTGATCAGCAGCGCATGACGCTGTATTTTGAAGGTGAAAACTTAACGCGTATCGAGGATAGCAACATGCCAGTGCTACCCCCGGTGGATGTACCTGTGCCGGTTGACCCGGCCACCCAAAAATAGCCTCAAGCAAAGGAGTTGCGATGAACAAAATTAAAGTGGCAATTGCCGGATGCAGCGGACGCATGGGGCGCACATTGTTGGAAAGCGTGTTGCAGTCGGATGATCTGGTGCTGCACGCCGCGCTGGAACATGCGGCCAGCGCGCAACTGGGGCAGGATGCCGGTGCCTTGGCGGGTGCAATAATGGCCAGCGCCTGTGGCGTGAAAATCACAGCCGATGTGGCCGCTGCCGTGAAAGGTGCGGATGTGCTGATCGACTTCACCCGCCCGGAAGGCACGCTGCATCACCTCGAAGTGTGCAAAAAGCTCGGCGTGAATATGGTCATCGGCACCACCGGATTTAATGCGCAGCAAAAGGCGCAGTTTGGTGCTGCGGCGCAACACATCGGCATCGTATTCGCGCCCAACATGAGCGTGGGCGTCAATCTCACCTTCAAGCTGCTGGAAATGGCAGCCAAAGTCTTGAACCACGGCTATGACATCGAAATCATCGAAGCGCATCACCGCCACAAAGTGGATGCCCCCTCCGGCACTGCGCTGGGCATGGGCGAAGTCATCGCCAAAACGCTGGGGCGTGATCTGGCGCAATGCGCCGTGTACGGGCGCCAGGGCGTCACCGGCGAACGCGACCCCTCCACCATCGGCTTCGCCACCGTGCGCGGCGGCGACATCGTCGGCGATCACACCGTGCTGTTCGCGGGCACCGGCGAGCGCATCGAGATCACCCACAAAGCCAGCAGCCGCGCCACCTTCGCACTGGGCGCACTGCGCGCGGCACGATTTCTGAAACAAAACCCGGCAGGCATGTATGATATGCAGGATGTACTTGGATTGAAATAGGAGCTTGTTCTCTTTGGAGTGTGGATGTCATAGAGATCAATCAAGTCTGAGCTCAACTTTAAAATGGGAGCGAATTATGCGATCGATCAAAAATTATACATTAGCAACCATTATGTTCATGGTAGCCTCAACAGCTGTGGCGGCTCCTCCTTCTATCATCACCACAGGCAACGGGACGGCAGCTGCGTGTGCCACTTGCCACGGCGTAGATGGCTCTGGTAATGCCCAAGCCGGGATTCCGGTGCTGGCTCAACTGCCGCAAACATACATCACCAAACAGATCGCCGATTTTAAATCCGGCGCCCGATCCAATCCGGTCATGACATCCATCGCTCAAGCCCTGAGTGCCAAAGATGTCGAATCCGCCGCACGCTATTACGCGAGTCTGGCGCGCCCAAAAAGCCAACCCGCCACGGCGGATCCTTCGGTACTTGCGCGCGGCGAAAATCTGGCGATCAATGGGGCCTGGGATCGGCAAGTTCCGGCTTGTTTCAAATGTCATGCCGTAGATGGTCTTGGCGTGACGCCAGTATTCCCGCCAATAGCGGGGCAACATGCTTCTTATACGGTTAGCCAATTGCAGGCCTGGAAAACCGGTAGCCGGACCAACGATCCGCAAAAATTGATGAGGTCGGTTGCGGAGAATCTTACAGATGACGAAATGCATTCGGTCGCCGAATATCTGGCGAGTCTCGGTAGTGCAGGCAATACCGAGAGCCGCATGGCCAGCAGCGCAACGATTAAAAGCGAGGGCGATTCAAAAAAGCCTGCGCCGTCCAAATTTGTACCGCCTTCCGAAAGCACGATTCCAAAGAACGCGTTTGGGGAAACGGTATTAATGGGGAAAAATATTTTTGTTAATACCCAGCAATATGCCAAGAGCTTTGTCGGCAATGGTTTGAACTGCACTAATTGTCACCTTGATAATGGACGTAAAGCTGATTCAGCCCCGCTATGGGCGGCCTATGTCCTCTATCCTGCATACCGCAAAAAAACGGGCCAGGTCGATACCATTCAAAGCCGTATCCAGGGTTGTTTCCGCTATAGCATGAACGGCAAGCCGCCAGCTTTGGATAGCAAGGAAATGACCGCTTTAGTAACCTATCATTACTGGCTCGCGAGCGGTGCACCGACCGGAGTCAAATTACCCGGTCAAGGTTTTGTCAAAGTTCCGAAACCAGATCAAAAACCAGACATAGCACGCGGAGGAGAAGTCTATAAAAATAATTGCGCGGTATGTCATGGCGTCAACGGTGAGGGTACAAAAGCGAACGGCAAGTATGCGTTCCCACCATTATGGGGTAAGGACTCATTCAATTGGGGCGCCGGCATGCATCGCATTGATACGGCTGCGGGCTTTATCAAAGCCAATATGCCTTATGGACGTGGCGGGTCACTTAGCGATCAGGAAGCCTGGGATGTGGCCATATACATGAACAGTCATGAACGTCCGAAGGATCCGCGTTTTAAAGGGAGCATTGCGCAGACGCGTGACAAAGATCACGACGAAAACTGTCTGTATGGACGTACACCCAAGGAGCTGGAAGCTTTGCTTGAGAAGCAGGCAAAAGCCGAGGCTGAAACCAAGGCCAAACAAGCTGAAGTCAAAGCTGCTGACGGGCAAGCCAAGCCTGCACCCGGGCAGTTGGAGGGCTATTCCCCGGCGACCGCGCACTAGACGGGGCGGGGCGCAATAATCGAAGGATTTTGCGTCGAATGTAAATAATCTTCCCTACAATGAGTCTGGTAGATTCACATTGATTTCAAGCCTCATGGGAGGGGCGCAAATGAAACCAAGAATCACTGTCGTCACCATCGGCTTCGCCACCGTGCGCGGCGGCGACATCGTCGGCGATCACACCGTGCTGTTCGCCGGTACCGGCGAGCGCATCGAAATCACCCACAAAGCCAACAGCCGCGCCGCCTTCGCGCTGGGCGCATTGCGTGCGGCACGCTTTCTGAAACAAAACCCGGCAGGCATGTATGATATGCAGGATGTGCTGGGGTTGAAATAAACTCTCTCCCTCCTCTTTGTGGTGTGGATGTCATTGAGATCAATCGAGTGAGCTAGCCCGGCTTTTCCGGACACATTGGAAAGCAGGCACATTGGAAAGCAGGCAATGTGAACGGCGGTACCAACGGTGCTAGAATGGCTCATCGCTCAGATGAGCCCATGCAAGTGATCTCACCATGACAGACAACGACAGAGGCTACATCCACCAAGATACCCTAGCCTACCTTAACCGCAGCAGTTCGCTCAAAGAGAAGCTCATCGCCGCCCATAATGTGCTGCAGAAGACCCTGCCCTTTGTTGCCCGTATCGCCTTCGCTCTCTACGACCCCGAAACAAACATCCTCAAGACTTACATGCACAGCAGTGGCGAGGACAATCCGCTGGAGAACTACCAGACACTGCTTGATAACGCGCCGTCGCTGAAAGAGATCCTCGATCACGGCCAGCCCCGCGTCATCAACAACATGCTGACCTTTGAGGGGGGCAGCAGGGAGCACACCAAACGTCTGGGGCGCCAAGGCTATGCCGCCAGCTATACCATTCCACTCTTCAGTAATGGCGAATTCTTCGGCTTCATGTTTTTCAACTCTTACGAAACCGATGTATTCACTGAAATTCGCCTGGAGGAGCTGGACATGCACGGCCACCTGATTGCCCTGATGGTGATCAACGAACTTAACGCCATCAAGACGTTGACAGCTGTCATCAAGACCACCGGCCACATCACCCACCGCCGTGATCCCGAGACCGGCAGCCACCTCGACCGCATGTCCCGCTACAGCCGCCTGATAGCCAAGGAACTGGCCGGAAAATACGCCCTGGATGACGACTACATCGAACATATCTTCATGTTCTCGCCGCTGCACGACATCGGCAAGATCGCCATCCCTGACAATATCCTGCTCAAGCCCGGCAAGCTGACCGCAGATGAGATGGCGGTGATGAAGACCCACACCCTCAAGGGCAGGGAGATCATCGACGACCTGTTGCAGAACTTCGGCCTGGAACAGATCAGCCATGTCGACATTCTGCGCAACATCGCCATCAGCCACCATGAAACCATTAACGGCATGGGTTACCCATTTGGAAAGAAGGGTGACGAGATTCCGCTGGAGGCCCGCATCGTCGCCGTTGCCGATATCTTCGACGCCCTTACCAGCCGCCGCCCCTACAAAAACGCATGGAGCAATGAAGAAGCTTTTGCCGAGCTGCAGCAGATGGCCGGGGATAAGCTGGACAGCGATTGCGTCGAGGCGCTGCTGGCACACTGTCAGGAGATTGAAGAGATACAGCGCCAGTTTAAGGAAAACGTGCTCGGCAGGTTCTGTTGATCTTTGGGTAACAAGGGCGCAATCTTTAAATTGCGCCAAAGGCAGGCAATTCTCTAAGCGGCTTCTCGTTAAGGCGCGGCAAATCGGTGAGCAGTAAATCGTCGTAGTAATCCATAAGCCCTTCCTGAACCTGCGGCGGAGTTGACGTTCTGGGCTGTCCGGTAGATTCTACTGGTGAACTGGCAACGGACGTCGAAGCGTTACTTGAAAACTGCCCGGATATCTGCATTACTGCGGGATGGATTTGTGGCATCCTACAGGCTTACTGCAGAATCATTCCCGCTTAAGGCGCGGGTTTATTAACCTGACGAAGATGGAGGCAATATGAAAAAATTGTTATTGGGGATGGCGTTGTTAAGTGTGATGATTTCCGCTTCTGTATGGGCGGCGGATAGCGACGAGCTGTGGGAAATAAAGACCCGGATGAATTTGGGCATGAAGGTGCAAGCGGTGACCAACAAGGTTTGCCTGCCCAAAGGCGAGGCGTATATGCCTGAGAAAAGCCCGCAGGATAAAAATTGCGAAATCACCGACGTTAAGGTGACCGGCAATAAAACCACGACTTGGAAGATGCATTGCTCCGGGGAAGATGCCACGGATACAGTCGGTGAAGTAACGCGCACCAAAGATGCCATAAAAGGCACAATGCAGACAACGATGAAAGATGGAAATCTAAAGCAGATTATTTCCGGCAAGCTCGTCGGTGTCTGCCAGGCAAAATGATAAATGCGCAGCAAACCGTTCTCATGGACAAAGACTCTGTAAGGGGTAGTCAATGAAATTTCGTATCTATCGCTACAACCCGGAAACCGATGCCCAGCCGAGCATGCGCGATTACGAGCTGAATATCGAGGCGGGCGACATGATGTTGCTGGATGCGATTCTGCTGATCAAGGAGCAGGACGACAGCCTGAGCCTGCGCAAATCCTGCCGCGAAGGGGTGTGCGGTTCTGATGCGATGAATATTAATGGCCGGAATGGACTGGCTTGCATTACCTCGTTGTCCGGTCTGAAGCAACCGATAGAGTTGCGTCCGCTGCCGGGGCTGCCGGTAATCCGCGATCTGGTTGTGGACATGACCCAGTTTTTCAAACAGTACCATTCGATCAAGCCGTATCTAATCAACAACGATCCGCCGCCGGAAACCGAGCGCCTGCAATCACCCGCGCAGCGCGCCGAGTTGGACGGACTGTATGAGTGCATTCTGTGCGGTTGTTGCACCTCGGCCTGCCCGTCTTTCTGGTGGAACCCGGACAAATTCGTCGGCCCGGCCGGATTGTTGCAGGCTTATCGTTTTATCGCCGACACGCGCGACCAGGCCACCGCCGAGCGGCTGGATAATCTGGAAGATCCTTACCGCCTGTTTCGTTGCCACACCATCATGAATTGTGTGGACGTGTGCCCGAAAGAATTGAATCCGACCGAGGCCATTGGAAAAATTAAAAGCATGATGGTGAAGCGCGTCGTATAACAAATAAGGTAGGAGCGAGGGTCAAATGTTGGCTGGAGAAAATGACAACAAGGGTCTGGAGCGCGTGCGCTGGCGCTGCCGACGAGGTTTGCTGGAATTGGACATTGTGCTGGGACGTTTCATCGGGCAGTGTTACCCGGATCTGGACGAGGCGCAGCAGATCGCATTCGATGCACTGCTGGATATGCCTGATAATGAGCTGTGGGATATGATTGCGGGCAGGGTGTCAGTGCCGTTACCAGGCGAGCAGCGGGCAGTGCTGGAATTACTTCAGGCAGCATGAGTCCGAATTGGCCGCGAGAAAAAATAATGAATACGGGGGAATTATGGGAAAAAATCGCATAGCAACATTGACGCTGGATGATGGCAGGAGTGTTGAACTGCCAATATTGTCCGGCACGCTGGGGCAGGATGTGATCGACATCCGCGCCTTGAGCAAACTGGGGATGTTTACCTACGACCCGGCCTTTCTGTCCACCGCCAGTTGCTCTTCCAGCATCACGTTCATTGATGGCGATGCCGGCCTGCTGTATTACCGTGGCTATCCTATCGAGCAATTGGCGGAACATTCCGATTTCCTCGAAGTATGCTATCTGCTGCTGCACGGTGAATTGCCGAATGCCGCTCAGAAAACCGAGTTCAGGGGCAAGGTCACGGAACACACCATGGTGCATGACCAGATCGTGCGTTTCTTCAGCGGCTTCCGCCGCGATGCGCATCCGATGGCGGTCATGGTCGGGGTGGTGGGCGCGCTGTCGGCCTTCTATCATGATTCGCTCGACATCAACAACCCGGAGCACCGTGAAATTTCGGCGCTGCGCATGATCGCCAAGGTGCCAACCATCGCTGCCATGGCGTACAAGTACAACACCGGCTATCCCTTCATGTATCCGAAGAATTCCTTCAGTTACGTGGAAAATCTGATGTACATGATGTTTGCGATGCCGACGGAAGAATATGTGCCTAATCCAAAACTGGTGCGCGCGCTGGAGCGCATCATGATCCTGCATGCCGATCACGAGCAAAATGCCTCCACTTCGACCGTGCGCCTGGCTGGTTCGAGCGGGGCCAATCCATTCGCCTGCGTGTCCTCCGGCATCGCGGCGTTATGGGGGCCGGCGCACGGTGGTGCAAACGAAGCGGTGCTGAATATGCTGCAAGAAATCGGCGATGTGTCGCGTGTGGCGGATTTCATGAAGGGGGTGAAGGACAGAAAATACCGTCTGATGGGCTTTGGTCATCGCGTCTACAAGAACATGGACCCGCGCGCCAAGGTGATGCGCGAAACCTGTTACGAGGTGCTCAAGGAACTGAATCTGGAAAACGATCCCATGTTCAAAATGGCGCTGGAACTGGAGCAGATTGCCTTGCGCGATGAATATTTTATCGAGCGCAAGCTGTACCCTAATGTGGATTTTTATTCCGGCATCGTGCTGCGTGCGCTGGGTATCCCCACCAATATGTTTACTGTGTTCTTTGCCGTGGCACGCACCATAGGCTGGATTTCGCAATGGAATGAAATGATTTCCGACCCTGATCGAAAAATCGGCCGCCCGCGACAGTTGTATCAGGGTGCGACGCGACGCGATTACATCCCTGTTGCTAAGCGTTAGCTTATGACCGCACCAGAAAAAAATTACATGCAGGCCATGCAGGACACGTCCTCGTTGTTCGGCATGAACGATGTGTTCGTCGAGGGCTTGTACGAAGAGTATCTGGCCAACCCGGCCACGGTTGCCGAATCATGGCGCAACTATTTCGATGCGCTGCAACAGACTGGGGGCGCGTCGCGCGATGTGGTGCACAGCCCTATTCAGCGTGCTTTCGCGGCCTTGCCCAAGAGCGCGGTAAATTTATTGCCGGATTGCGGGCCAGAGCGCAAACAGGTTGCCGTGTTGCAGATGATTAACGCCCACCGCTTTCTGGGGGTGCGCGTGGCCCGGCTCGATCCGCTCAACCGCCATGCCAGGCCGGCAGTGCCGGAACTCGATCCAGCCCACTACGGCTTGACTGCAGCGGATATGGACGTCACTTTTGAGACCGGGTCGTTGGTGGGTTCGCCGCGCATGACCTTGCGCGAAATTCTGCAATTGCTGCGGCAGACCTATTGCAGCAGTATCGGCGCGGAATATATGTATCTCAGCGACATCGCGCAGAAGCGCTGGTTGCAGCAGCGTCTGGAAGGCAGTCGCGGCCTGGCCGATTATACCGTTGCACAGCGCCGCCACATTCTGCAACAGCTTACCGCAGCCGAAACGCTGGAACGCTATCTGCACACCAAGTATGTCGGGCAAAAGCGCTTCTCGCTGGAAGGAGGTGAAACCCTGATTCCCCTGCTCGCTCATCTGTTGCAGCGCGCCGGAAGTCAGGGGGTGCGGGAAACGGTGATAGGCATGGCGCACCGCGGCCGCCTGAATGTGCTGGTGAATATTCTGGGCAAATTGCCGTCCATGCTGTTTGCCGAATTCGAGGGTGTGCATGGCGATGAGTTGACCTCGGGCGATGTGAAATACCACAATGGCTTTGCCGCAGAAGTGGTTGTGCCGGGCGGCTCCATGCATGTCACGCTGGCGTTTAATCCATCTCACCTGGAGATAGTCGGCCCGGTAGTGGAAGGGTCTGTGCGCGCGCGCCAGCACACGCGTGGCGATCACGATGGCGGCAAAGTGATGCCGGTGCTGCTGCATGGAGATGCGGCATTCGCCGGGCAGGGCGTGGTGATGGAAACCTTTAATCTGTCGCAGACTCGCGGGTATACCACCGGCGGGACGGTGCATATCATCATCAACAATCAGATCGGGTTTACCACCTCGGATGTGCGCGATGCCCGCTCATCTCTCTATTGCAGTGACGTGGCGAAAATGATCGAAGCGCCGATTTTTCACGTCAATGCGGATGACCCGGAAGCGGTGTTGCTGGTCACCGAAATCGCGCTGGACTACCGCATGACCTATCAGCGCGATGTGGTGATCGATCTGGTGTGTTTTCGTAAGCTGGGCCATAACGAGCAAGATGAGCCTTTGGTAACCCAGCCGTTTATGTATCGCTATATCAACCAGCATCCCGGCATGCGTGCCCTGTACGCCAAGAAACTGGTGGATGCGGCGGTCATTGCGGCGGATGAACCGGAGGCGATGATCGTTGCTTACCGGCAGACGATGGACGAGGGGCGCAGCCCGGTCGAGACTTTGAAAGCTGACGCAACACGAGGCTATGCCAAACGCTGGGAAAAATTCCGGCTGGACGCATCCTGGCGCGAGCCTGCCAAAACTTCGCTGGCGCTGGATCGCCTGAAATTTCTGGCGGAACGCCTGACCACTATCCCGGCCGGATTCAGCCTGCATTCACGCGTCGAGAAAGTCATCGAAGACCGTCGTGCCATGGGGCGCGGCGACCTGTCGCTGGACTGGGGTATGGCGGAGAATCTGGCTTATGCCAGCCTGCTGACCGAGGGTTATCCGGTGCGCCTTTCCGGTCAGGATTGCGGGCGCGGCACCTTCTTCCATCGCCATGCCGTGTTGCATGATCAGAACCGGGTAAATTGGCAAGAGGGTTACCACGCGCCATTACAAAAGCTGGAAGCGGGGCAAGCCGATTTTGTCGTGATCGATTCCACGCTTTCCGAAGAGGCTGTGCTGGCGTTCGAATATGGCTACGCCACCGCTGAACCCGATTCGCTGGTGATCTGGGAAGCGCAGTTCGGCGATTTTGCCAATGGCGCCCAAGTCGTGATAGACCAATTCCTCGCCTCGGGCGAAGCCAAATGGGGCAGGCTATGCGGTTTGGTCATGCTGCTGCCGCACGGCTACGAAGGGCAGGGCGCGGAGCATTCGTCCGGGCGCATCGAGCGCTATTTGCAAATGTGCGCGGACTACAATATCCAGGTGTGCATTCCTTCTACACCGGCGCAAATGTTCCATCTGCTGCGCCGGCAGATGCTGCGTCCCTATCGCAAACCGCTGGTCGTATTTACCCCTAAAAGCATGCTGCGCAGCAAGGATGCGGCTTCACCCATGGCGAATCTGGTCGAAGGCGAATTTCAGCCGGTAGTGAGTGAAGTGGATGATCTGGATAAATCCGAGGTGCGCCGCATCATCGTGTGCAGCGGCAAGATTTATTACGAGCTGCTCAAGTCGCGGCGCGAACGCGGCATAAAGAATATGGCCATTATTCGTCTGGAGCAGCTCTACCCCTTCCCGCATCAGGAATTTGAGGCGCAAATAGCCGCCTATCCGAATGCCAGCGAAGTGGTATGGTGCCAGGAAGAGCCGGGCAATCAGGGTGCGTGGCATCGCATCCAGCATTATCTGTTGCGTCATCTGCGTCCGGACATGCATCTTGATTATGCCTTGCGGCCATCCGCAGCAGCACCGGCGGTGGGTTATCTGGCACTGCATAACGCCCAGCAAAAAGCCGTGATCGACGCCGCGTTCCGCGAAGACCTCAATATCAAACCCATCCCAGGAGCCAAACACCATGAAAATTGACGTTAAAGTGCCGCAACTCTCCGAATCCGTCACCGAAGCAACTTTGCTGACCTGGCACAAGAAAGTTGGCGAAGCCGTGAGCGAGGGCGAAAATCTGATTGATATCGAGACCGACAAGGTGGTGCTGGAATTACCCGCGATAAAATCCGGCGTGCTGACCAAAATTATCAAGGGCGATGGCGCAAAAGTGACCAGCAATGAACTGATCGCGCAGATCGATACCGGGGCAGTGGCTCAAGCAGCCACGGCCGCGTCTCATGCTGCGACTGCTTCCGCAGTGCCGCCTTCGGTGCGCAAACTGGCGCGCGAAAAAGAGGTCGATGCCGCCACCTTGCACGGCAGCGGACGCAGCGGGCGCGTCACCAAAGAGGATGTGCTGAATGCGATGCAGCAAGTAAAATCTTCTCCCTCCCCATTGCAGGGGGAGGGCGGGGGAGGGGGTAGAAGCTCGACAACCTCTCCCTCTCCTCAGTCCATAGTTGGCGGCAGAGTAGAACAGCGCGTACCGATGACGCGCATCCGCCAGCGCATCGCCGAACGCCTGCTGCAATCGCAGGCTAATGCCGCAATCCTGACCACCTTCAACGAAGTGAACATGCAGCCGGTGATGGACCTGCGCAACCGCTACAAGGATGCGTTTGAGAAGAAGCACGGCATCAAGCTCGGATTCTCCTCGTTCTTCGTCAAGGCGGCGGTGCTGGCGTTGCAAAAATTCCCCATCGTCAACGCCTCGGTGGACGGCACCGACATCATCTATCACGGCTACTTCGACATCGGCGTGGCCATCGGCAGCGAGCGCGGCCTGGTCGTACCCATTATCCGCGACGCCGATAAACTCTCCTTCGCCGACATCGAAAAACAAATCGCCGATTTCGGCGCGCGCGCCAAGAGTGGCAAGCTGACTATGGAAGAACTCACCGGCGGCACGTTCACCGTCTCCAACGGCGGCGTGTTCGGCTCCATGCTCTCCACCCCCATCATCAACCCGCCCCAAGCCGCGATACTCGGTATCCATGCGACCAAGGACAGGCCGGTAGCGGAAAATGGCCAGGTGGTCATCCGCCCGATGAATTATCTCGCGGTGTCCTACGACCACCGCATTATTGATGGACGCGAAGCGGTGCAGTTTTTGGCTACGATTAAAGAGGCGCTGGAATTTCCGGGTAGGGTGTTGTTGGATTTGTAATGCGTGCTGACGGGAAAACCTTATGAGCAACATCAAACTGTTCGAGTCAAAAAATATCCGTTCAGTTTTCCAGTCTGACCCTATCGATTTTTTGCTAAAGGGTGGATTCTAATTCTCGGAGTCATCCGCCAGCATTACCCGATTGCGCCCCGCATGTTTGGCTTTATAGAGCGCTTTGTCTGCGGCACCCGTCAGTTTTGATGCATCGCTAAAGTTCGAGATATCGGCAACGCCGCAGCTGAACGTTGTGTAAAACTCCTGCTCGTCTGTTACATGGCGCAGCAGCGAAAAGTCATGGCGTATGGTATCCAGGATTTTCATGGCTGACTGCGCATCGGTATCGACCAGAATTACTGCAAATTCTTCACCGCCATAACGCCCGACCAGATCGTTCTCGCGCAAGCGCTGCTTGAGCAAACGCGCAATGCTTTTGATGACCCGATCGCCGACCGGATGGCCATAGGTATCGTTGACCGCTTTGAAATGGTCGATATCGATCATTGCGAAAGACAATAGCTTTCCCTGCCGTCTGGCCCGTGCCATCTCATGACTCAACTGGTCCTTGATGGAGGTATGATTAAGCAGCCCGGTCAGGCTGTCGCGCACCATGAATGA
The DNA here is from genome assembly GCA_009885195.1 of Gallionellaceae bacterium. Lineage (GTDB taxonomy): Bacteria > Pseudomonadota > Gammaproteobacteria > Burkholderiales > Gallionellaceae > Nitrotoga. The sequence goes on along the minus strand of VFLG01000040.1, from coordinate 7,075 downwards.
TCGCAATACCAGAGAACGTTTGATGCGGTTGGTTACGGCAGCAACCAGGTGCTGCGCTTCGATCGGCTTGGTCAGGAAATCGTCTCCCCCCAGGCCGAGCGCAACAAGCTGCTTGTCCAGATTGCTTTCGGCAGATAGAAATACAATGGGAATACCCACGAATGTATCCAGCTGCCGGATGACAGCGGCCAGTTCCATGCCGTTGCATTCCGGCATATATATATCCATCAGAATCAGGTCAGGGGCAAACTCAAGCAAGGGCTTCATCACCTCCAGCGGGTTATTCACCACCTGTACCGACATGCCGGCCTGTTCCAGTACCGTGGTGTAAAAATTTGTCAGATGAACTGCATCGTCCACGATCAGGACGCGAAATGCCGCCGGAGATTGGCTTGAAGTAATGCTATCCAGCGTATCAACCAGTGCGCCGATATTGGCCGGTTTCTGCAGATAGGCGAGCCCGCCAACGCGCACGGCATCCAGCCTGACATCCAGCTCATTGTGCGAGGACAGGAAAATAACGGGGATCAGTACATCCCGCCCCTGTTGCAGTTCATCCATGACATGCAAACCTCCCCGGTCATCTTCCGAAAAATTGATATCCATCAGGATCACGACATTGGGATTGTGTTGCATGGCGGTGCGAAAGTCGTTCAAGGTGTTGAACACATCCACTTCATAATCGAAGTAACTGAGTTGAACCTTCAACTCGTTGGCCAGCGCCTGGTCATCTTCCACCACAAAGACATGGCGGGAAACAAACGGCTCATGGCGGATGGGTGTAACCGGAGACCACTCGGATTTGGCAGCAAACATGCCATCGCGGTGTGATGCCGCCTGCTTTAATCCATCCAGCAAATGTTCTATCTGGGCGCGCTGTTCCTGCTGCAGCGCCTTTGCCTCGCCTATCAGCTTGAGGTGATCTTCCAACTTGCGCGCCGATTCACTGAGCGCGGAAAATCCAAAGGTCCTACCTGCCCCGGTAAAGCCATGCACCATCCGGAAGAATTTGCTGAATGGGTCCTCATTCCACCCGCTCTGGGGTAACGCATTCCAAGCCAATTCGAGCTGCCTGAGTTTCTCCGGCAACTGCGCGGCATAGCTATCGCTTAATACCTTGAGCTTTGCCTGAAGTTCTGACGAGTTATACATGATGGCGTTGCCAGATCGCTTTAACTTGATCAGCCAATGTCATTGGATCGAAGGGTTTGGCTATGACATCCAGCGCACCCAGTTCCCGGTAACCGGCCACCTCACCGGGTTGCACCTTGGCTGTCATGAACACCACAGGCGTATCGGCGAATTGGGGCAGGCCGCGCAACTTCTTGAGCGTGGTCGGGCCATCCATGCCGGGCATCATCACATCCAGCAAGATAAGCTGCGGCTTAAAAGCCGGTGCGCGCGCGAGCGCTTCGTCACCCGAGCTGCAAATTTCCACGGTAAATCCGCCCAAAGATTCCAGAGCAAGCCGCGCCACCATCTGGATGTCTGGCTCATCTTCCACATACAATACTTGCGTCAACTTATCTGCCATTGCATGCCCCACTAACAATATTCGTTTTGATTACATTAACAGGCGTTTGTCGCTTTCCCCAGTTAATCCACCCCGATCAATTTTTTTATGGTTGCCAGAAGCTGCGCATTATCGGTACGCGACTTGACCAATGCTGAATCTACACCCTGCATTTCCTTCATGCCCATTTCATTGGCCGAAAACACCACCACTGGAATCGGGGGCGATGCATTGTTCAATAATGGCAACAGTTCCTTGCCTGAGCCATCCGGCATCACAAGATCCAGAATGACCAGATCGTAACGTTTTCCCGCCAGCATGCGCCGCGCATCGATCAGGTAAGGTGCATTTTCCAGATCGGCCACGTCGCCGACGATGCCACGCACCACCTGCACAATATCCGGATCATCTTCCACATGCAGCACGGTCGGACGTGTAGGGGAAGCCTGCCCCACTGCCTGCCTTAATGCGAGTATCAATTGCTCTTGATTGATGGGTTTGCTGATCCAGTCAATCACGCTGAAAGCTTCGATGTTTAACTCTTTGCGGCCATCAATGGCATTGGCCGATACCACCACTATAGGCAAGGTGGCGGTTTCCTTTATGGTGCGCAGTTCGCGGATCAGCAAAATGCCATTTTGGTCGGGCAGGTCAAGATCGAGTGTCATTGCCGCATAGCTGTGTTGCGCCAGCATTTTCTTGGCCTGCGCTGCATTGTAGGCAATGTCGGCTGGCAGCCCTGCCTGCTCCAGCATCAAGCGCAGCAGTGTTGCAATATCTGAATCGTCCTCGCATATCAGCACACGTTTCTGCTTGCCTGAAGCAAACGTCTCGGGTGCTATGATCCCTTCTGCCTGCCAGACTGGAAACTCAACCCAGAAAGTGGTCAATATATCGGGCTGCGAATTGAAGCCTATTCTGCCGCCCATCTGCTCGACTATGGATTTGGTGATGGACAACCCCAGTCCGGTGCCGCCCTTCTTGCGGGTATCCGACGAGTCCGCCTGCGCAAATTTCTGGAAAACCTGGCTGCGGAATTGTTCCGAAATACCGCTGCCGTGATCCTGCACCGATACGTGCACGATATTTCCATTGATGGCAGAATCAACCGTGACCTTGCCGCCCGTACGAGAAAATTTGGCAGCATTGGACAACAGATTGGCCAGTACCTGCAACAGGCGATTGGCATCCACGTTCACCATCACTCCAGCCAAATTCTCTTTCAGCTCATACGTCACCTTGTATTGTTCTGCATACGCGCGGTTGCCCTCCAGCGCCTGTTCCAATAACGTTCGCAACTCGATCGGTTTGGGCTGAAACTCCATTTTCCCCGCCTCGATTTTTTCCATATCAAGGATATCGTTGACCAGCAAGATCAGGCGCTCGCTGTTCTTGTGCGCGATATCGACCAGCGATTTGGCCTGCGCCGGCAGTTCTCCAGCGACGCCGCCGGCAATCAATCCCAATGAACCCCGTATCGATGTCAGCGGTGTGCGCAGTTCGTGGCTGACAGTAGAAATAAATTCGCTTTTCATGCGCTCGATTTTGACGCGTTCGGAAATGTCGCGCGCGATCTTTGATGCCCCGATGATGACTCCAGACAGATCCCTGATTGGAGAGATCGTGACTGAAATGGGGAAAACGTCCCCGTTCTTTTTTCTGCGCATCGTTTCGAAATGCTCAATGTTTTCGCCGCGCCGGATTTTGGCAAGTATCTGCGGCTCTTCTTCGGAGCGATCCGGCGGTATGAGCAGCGCCATCGGTTGTCCGATCATTTCATGTGCGGCGTAGCCAAACATTTTTTCGGCGGCGGGATTCCAGCTCGTGACTATCCCGTCCAGGGTTTTGCTCATGATGGCATCAGTGGAAGATTCGACGATTGCTAAAAACTGAGCCTGAAGCTCCTCCACTTTCTTGCGCTCGGTGATATCGCGCACGATGCCGGTGAACATGCGCGCATCTCCCAGTTTCATCTCGGACACCGCCAGGTCCATCGGGAAGGTCGAGCCCTCCTTGCGCTTGCCGATCACCTGGCGCCCGATGCCGATGACCTTCTTCTCCCCGGTAGTGGCGAAGTGATGCAGGTAGCCATCGTGCTCGTTGTGATAGGGCTCCGGCATCAGCATCTTGACGTTGTGGCCGATCACCTCGTCTGCGTGATAGCCGAATATCTTCACTGCCGACTTGTTGAACGATTCGACGGTACCCCGCTCGTTGATCGTGATGATGCCGTCGAGAATGTTGTCCAGGACTGCAGACAGGCGATTCTGGCTGTTGATCAGCGCATGGGTCGCATCCTTGATATCCAGCAAATTAAGTTCGTTCTCGACCAGCAAGGCCAAGTCACGCAGGCTATCCCGTTCTGCCTGGGTCAATTGATGCGGTTTGCGGTCGATCACGCAAAGCGTACCCACCCGGCTGCCATTGATAGCCTTGAGCGGTTGCCCGGCATAGAAGCGGATATGTGGAGCGCTTGTTACCAGCGGGTTATCGGCAAAGCGCGGGTCGAGCAAGGCATCGGGAATGACAAAGAGCTGGTCATCGAGTATCGCGTGGCCGCAGAACGAGATGCTACGCGGCGTTTCGCTGGCATCCAGCCCTTGGCAGGATTTGAACCACTGGCGGTTGGCATCGACCAGAGAAACCAAGGCGATAGGAACATCCAAAAGGTGCTGGGCCAGGCGGGTTAGCCGGTCAAAGCGTTCCTCGGGGGATGTATCCAATATATTCAAGCCGCGCAATGTTGCGAGGCGGCTTGCTTCATCAAATGGAACGGCTGGTTCTAACACATAACCTCCCTGGCGCAGGTCTTTGTTCGATATTTTTATACCGACAATCGCGGGTAATGCTAGCAGCTTTTATCTGGCTGAGCGACGAGGTAAATGGCAAACGATTCAAATCGTGGAAACGGGACGTCTACCGGCAGAAGTTATCAGATGCAGCCCTTTGTTTTCCATTACCAGGGAAGGTGGGGGGCGATTTTCTGCAATTCATCAATAAAGGATTCCGGTGCCCAGGGTTTGGGCAGAAAGCCTTCCGCACCATCTTGCATGACTATCGTTCGCATCTTCAAATCGGCCGTGCTACTGACAACGATAACTTGAATATTTGAGGTCAGGCTGCTGCGCTTGAGCTTGACCAGAATATCACTTCCATTCCCACCGGGCATGTTGATGTCCAGCAAAATCAAATCCGGTTTTTCGCGTTGAGCGATGGGTAATATCTGCGCGGCATCCACCGCCTTGATGACCCCATGGCCGCTGGCGCGCAGAATCGTCTCGGCAAGGCGCGACAGATCCATGTCATCTTCGGCTAGCATAATTTTCATAGGCACCCTTTAAGGGTAGGAAGGGTAGGAAGGGTAGGGAATTCAAGCGCACAAGTCAATTTATTTTTGGCAACCATGCCCCGAGTCGATCCCATTTTCATCTTCGAACCCCCGAAAAAGTCTTCACTTCGTCTTTCGCATGTCTGCAATGGCAGTAATTTTCTGAAAACCTGCCCCACCCTGAACCCAATGCACAGCCCTTCCCAAAGCGAGGGGAAAGTTTCTTTTCACCAAGCGACGCGCTGATCGAACTCGGTTTCCGGTGCAGGCTCGGCTGTGTCCCATTCTGAATCATTGCCAGCCTGAGCGGAAGCCTCTGCCAACTCCCACAGCGGTGGCCCGCGCGCGGGGGCGATTCTCGGCGGCTGGGGCGATTCGCCGATGTGATCCAGAATTTTCCGCACGTCACCCGCCTCGTTGATGAGGGCGATAATCCTCATCTGGGCGTGACAGATCGGACAGTTCAGCGGGAAGGCTTCATAGATGCGCGCCAGCAGCATCGCCCACAGATAGTGCGACATGGCGCGGCGACCGACCAGTCGAGCAACGCAGGGCACCGCGAAGCGGCGGCAAACCGGGGTCGCCTTCTTTTTGGTTACTTTTTCTTTGGCGAAGCAAGAAAAAGTGACTGATGAAACTACTAGCCATCTGACTAACCCAGCAAACGACGCTGGGTAAGTCATTGGTTATAGCTGTCGGGCTACCCCCGGCGAAGTTGACTTGTTTTTTGACGTTCATGTTTCGACATAGCCATTCGACTAGGCTATCAAATGACGATAGCCAAGTCGCCGGTTATCAGCAAGAACGGCGTTAATGCAAAATAATCTATTTTCTTGACAACTTGACACGAAAATGGCAATCTTTCCCCGTCAAATATTGAGGAAGCAACCATGAAGACGATGACCGTGGGTGAATTGAAGGCGCAATTTTCGGAGGTGTTGGGGCAGATGATAAAGAGTGGTGAGCCGGTGGCGATCAGCTACGGCAAGAAAAAAGAAAAAATCGCGGCCATTGTTCCCTACAGCCTGGTCAAGTTACAAGCCAAACGCCCCATGGGGGTGATGAAGGGACACGCGCGTTGCGTTATCCATGATGACTTTGCGTTGGATGATAAGGAGATGTTGGGCGCATGAACCGAGATTTTCCATTAGAAAATTCGACTGGCTTCCCCCTTTGCAAAAGGGGGATCGAGGGGGATTTTTGTATCCGTGCGGTGTTCAAATCCCCCCTGCCCCCCTTTTTCAAAGGGGGAAATGCCCGTTGTGGCGAGATTTACAGCTAATGAAAAATCTCGGATGAATTGCCTGCTCGACACACACGCGTTCCTGTGGGCGGCTTTTGAGCCGGGCAAGTTGAGCGCTAAGGCAAGAAATGAAATCCGCTCGGCCGAAAACCGGGTTTGCCTGAGCACCGTTTCGTTTTGGGAGATTTCCCTTAAGTTTGCTTTGGGTAAGATCGATCTGGTGAACTGCAATCCGGACGATATGCCCGGCATCGCAGCGCAAATGCATATCGAGGTTATTCAGCCGACGGCGCAGGAAACGGCTTCTTTCCATCGTCTGCCCAAGGTGAAACATAAAGACCCGTTCGACCGGATGATCATCTGGCAAGCAATTCAACAGCCGCTCGTGCTGATTTCAAAAGATTCCGGTATTTCTGAATATAAAAAATTCGGGCTGAAGGTATTCTGGTGATTGGGTGCTTGGGGCGCGCACCCCAACGGGTTAAATAGTGTTGGGTGCATTCCACCATCAAACAATTGGTGCGCAGCGCACACCCTACCTGGGGCAAACAATAATGCGGCAAGAAAAATCCTTTTCCACGCAAAAATTCACTGCCTACCGGATTTTTGAAGAAGACGGAAAATCCACCGGGCGTTTCGTCGAGTTGTCGCTGGATGATCTCGATCCCGGCGAGGTCGTCATCCAGACCCATTACTCCAGTGTGAATTACAAAGACGCGCTTGCCGCTACCGGCGCAGGCAAGGTGATACGCCGCTTTCCCTGTATCGGTGGCGTGGATGCTTCAGGCGTGGTCATAAGCTCCGAAGACGAGCGCTTCAAGGCGGGCGACGAAGTGCTGGTGACGGGCTATGAGATGGGCGTGGCGCATGACGGCGGGTATGCCGAATATGTGCGGGTTCCCGCCGACTGGGTGGTGCCGTTGCCGCAGGGATTGTCGCTGTTCGATGCGATGGCGCTGGGTACGGCGGGATTCACTGCTGCGTTGTCCAT
>VFLG01000050.1 GCA_009885195.1 Gallionellaceae bacterium | reverse complement strand
TGGGCTGCGCCGGTGATCATGTTTTTGATGTAGTCGGCGTGGCCGGGGCAGTCGACGTGGGCGTAGTGGCGGTTGGCCGTTTCGTATTCAACGTGGGCGGTGTTGATGGTGATGCCGCGCGCCTTTTCTTCCGGCGCCGCGTCGATCTGGTCGTAGGCCTTGGCTTCGCCGCCATATTTCTTGGACAGGACGGTGGTGATCGCCGCGGTCAGGGTCGTTTTGCCATGATCCACGTGGCCGATGGTGCCTACGTTGACGTGGGGTTTGGTGCGTTCGAATTTACTCTTTGCCATGATTTTTCCTCATCATCCAACATCGAAATTAAAAATAACAACTCAACTGGTGCCCAAGGCGGGAATCGGACCCGCGACCTCTCCCTTACCAAGGGAGTGCTCTGCCACTGAGCCACTTGGGCAGACTTACATACTAAAACCATTACCAAATTGGAGCGGGTGAAGGGGATCGAACCCTCGTCGTAAGTTTGGAAAACTTCTGCTCTACCATTGAGCTACACCCGCAAGCTTCCCCACCATAAAGGCTGTTCACTTAAAACTTTTAGGTGACTCCTAGACATCCAAGCCCACCACTCAGCCCACCTCAAACCATCTAACAGCAGTCCTCAACCAAACAAATCATCATGTTGGTGGAGGGGGAAGGGTTCGAACCTTCGTACTCATAAGAGGGCAGATTTACAGTCTGCTGCCTTTAACCACTCGGCCACCCCTCCAAACAGAACCCGCGATTATCCATATTATTGATTAGCTTGTCAAAGGGATTCACCCTTTCCTGAACAAGGCGGACTGCGCGTGCGCCTGCAAACCCTCGCCGAGGGCTAGCGTTGCGGCGATTTCGCCCAGCGCTGCCGCGCCCTGAGCGGATACTTGAATCAGGCTGCTGCGCTTCTGAAAATCATACACTCCGAGCGGGGAAGAAAATCGTGCCGTGCCGGAAGTCGGCAACACGTGATTCGGGCCCGCGCAATAATCGCCGATCGCTTCTGAGGTATAGCGCCCCATAAAAATCGCGCCGGCATGTTTTATTTTTGGCAACCATTGCTGCGGATTTTCCACTGAAAGCTCAAGGTGCTCGGGTGCAATGCGGTTACTGAGAGCGCATGCTTCATCCAGATCAGCCACTTCGATTAACGCGCCGCGATTCTGCAATGCGGTACGGATAATATCGCGGCGTGGCATCTGCTGCAGCAGGCGATCTGCGCTTAGCTCCACGGCGGTTGCGTAGGCGGCATCCGGTGTGAGCAATATAGCCTGCGCCAGTTCGTCATGCTCCGCTTGGGAAAATAAATCCATGGCGATCCAGTCCGGATCAGTTTTGCCATCGCAGATCACCAGAATTTCAGACGGCCCGGCCACCATGTCTATGCCGACCACGCCGAACACGCGGCGTTTGGCGGCAGCAACATAGGCATTGCCGGGGCCGACGATCTTGTCTACCTTTGGAATGGTCGCCGTGCCGTAGGCCAATGCCGCGATCGCCTGCGCGCCCCCTATGGCGAACACTCTATCCACTCCCGCCAAATAAGCCGCCGCCAACACCAGTGCGTTCTGCACTCCATCCGGCGTAGGCACCACCATGATCAGCTCGCCTACACCCGCTACTTTCGCGGGCAGGGCATTCATCAAGACCGACGACGGGTAAGACGCCTTGCCACCGGGCACATACAAACCGACGCGATCCAGCGCGGTAATCTGCTGGCCAAGCAGCGTGCCATCCGCTTCGGTATAGCTCCATGAAGTTTGCAATTGTTTTTTGTGGTAAGCGGTCACCCGCTGCGCGGCCTGCTCCAGCGCTGTGCGCTGTGCGGCAGGCAAACCGTCAAAGGCAATGCGCAAGGCGGCAGGTGACAACTCCAGCGCCGCCGCATCGCGCACCTCGAAACGGTCAAAGCGCCGCGTGTACTCAAGCACAGCCGCATCGCCGCGCGCGCGTACATCCGCCAGAATGGCAGCCACGGTCGCGTCCAGCTTCTCGTCCTGGGTCGCTTCGAAGGCCAGCAGCTTATCCAATTGCGCATTGAAATCCGACTGCCTGGTAGAAAGTCGCCTGATGTTCATTTAATCCCCGGCTGACATTTTTACTGCCTGGGCGAACGCATCCAGCATGGGTTGTATGGCCACACGCTTGAGTTTCAGCGAAGCCTGATTCACGACCAGACGCGAGGAAATCACGGATATTGCTTCCACCGCCTTGAGATGGTTGGCCTTCAGCGTGTTGCCGCTGCTGACCAGATCCACGATGGCATCGGACAAGCCCACCAATGGCGCCAGTTCCATCGAGCCATACAGCTTGATCAAATCCACATGCACTCCCTTGGCCGCGAAATGTTCACGCGCCGCCTGCACATACTTGGTCGCCACGCGCAGGCGCGCGCCTTGGCGCACCGCCGATTCATAATCAAAATCATCGCGCACTGCCACCATCATGCGGCAGCGCGCAATATTCAAATCCAGCGGCTGATACAAGCCTGTTCCGCCATGCTCGTTCAGCACATCCTTGCCCGCCACGCCGAGGTCGGCAGCCCCATATTGCACATAGGTCGGCACATCGGAAGCGCGCACGATTATCAGGCGCACGTCAGCCCGATTGGTTGCCAGAATCAGCTTGCGCGAAGATTCCGGATCATCCAGCGGCGTGATGCCTGCCGCATTCAACAACGGCAGGGTTTCCTCGAAGATACGGCCTTTGGATAAGGCGATGGTGATAGTCATCGGATTCAGCGGCTTATGTAAAGATGCGCATTCTACCGTCAAATGCGGCGCAGGTGAGCCTCTTGCCACGGGTTGAATATGGCTATGGCAAGCAGTACCAAACTTGATACAATATGCACATGAGCACGCCGACACTGGCAGTCGTCTTCTATCGCACCGATAACGGTGTCGAGCCTGTGCGTGATTGGCTCAAGTCGTTGCCGATGGTAGAGCGGCGAACTATCGGCGAAGACATCAAGGCAGTGCAGTTCCGCTGGCCTTTGGGAATGCCGCTGGTGCGCAAGCTGTCTGGCAAGGTTTGGGAAGTGCGCATCCAATTGCCGACGCGCATTGCGCGGGTGCTGTTCACGGTGCGAGGCGGCAAACTGGTGTTGCTGCATGGTTTCATCAAGAAAACGCAAGCGACACCGCAGACAGAATTACGGTTGGCTGAAAGCCGGATAGATTTTTAGGAGGATAGCACCATGCCTACAGGCAGCAAATTTGATGATTATCTGAAGGAAGAAGGCATTTACGAATCGTGCACCGCAGCGGCGCTCAAAAAAGTGCTGGCGTTGCAAATCGAGGAGGAGATGAAGGCGCAGCACCTCACCAAAACGGCGATGGCGCAACGCATGCACACCAGCCGTGCGGCGCTGAACAGACTACTGGACGATACCGACACCAGCCTCACCTTGACCACACTGGCAAGCGCCGCCGCTGCATTAGGCAAGCAAGTGAAGATTGAATTGGCGGCGGCGTAGTAAGCGTTCGGCGGAACCGCGATGCGTTCCGCCCTACCGCGCTAATCTAAGTAGGAAATAAATATGCCTCTTCTTGAAATTCTAAAAGCCACAAGAGAAACGGTCCTGAAAATGGACATTGAAGCGATAGTTCGCATTGCAGGAAGAAAGCTATCGGATGGCAGTGAGGCATCAAACGAATTCAGGCAGTTTTTGAGCGAGGTCGAGTGGGACAAGCTTGCTGAATATGCGAACTATTGCTTGGAAAATTCTTTTGCCGATAGCGGACAGGTTCTCCAAGATATTGTTAATGAGATTGGTCGACGGTTAGGCTATTTTGTTGAGAATGGCCGTTACCAAGGAGTTCGTAACGATATAGGTTTTGATGGCATTTGGACAGATGAGAAAACCAAATTGGTTGTGGAAGTTAAAACAACTGATGCTTATACAATTAAGCTCAAGACAATTGCTGACTACCGTGACAGGCTGGCAGCCCAAGGAAGGGTAAATCAAGATTCGCCAATATTATTAGTAATAGGAAGAAATGACACCGAATCGTTAGAGGCACAAGTTAGAGGGTCTAAATATGCTTGGTCAATGAGAATCATAAGTATTTCTGCCTTAATTAAACTTATGAAAGTGAATCTTGATACCACCACGAAGGAAGTTACCGACAAGATACATATGATCCTTGAGCCAATCGAATACACGAGGGTTGACGGCATTGTCGATATGATTTTCACTGCGACAGAAGATAAAGAAGCAGAGCTTGAGGGAGTTGAATTAGCTGAAGAAGAGGCCAGTGATAATTTAAATGCGAGGCACTACCCAACCCCTCTAATTACTCCCAAAGCAATTTTGGATATGAAAAAGTCAGCATTGATTGAGGCTTTTGGACAAAAGGTAGGCCAGCTTCTAGTAAAAAGAAAAAATTCTCTTTATGCCGACCAAGCTGGTCAGTACAAAGCTGCCGTAATCGTTTCGAAGCACTATGAAAATGCAGAGATGGATTATTGGTATGGGTATCACAACACCCAGCGTTCATACTTATCAGATGCGGCCAATGGCTTTATGATTTTTGGTATGGTTGATTCTGATGTCGGCTTTGCGGTTCCATTTTCTGATATTGAAGCATATAGAGAACGAATGAACACCACAGTAAAGGAAACCAGAGAGTATTGGCATGTGAAAATCGTGAAAAATGGCGATTCATATTCCCTCAAATTACGAGATGGCAGTATTGATCTAAATAAATATCGAATTTGAGCGCACGCGGCAATTTAATGGAGGGCGGGCACAACGTGCCCACCCTACGATTTTAGGTTTTGGGTTTTTGATTTACCCCCTGTGCGCCGCCGAGTAGTGGGGCTGGCCAGGGGATTCGGCGAGGACTATTTGAGCGCGTAGCGGAAGTTCCACAGCCGCCTGACCAATCGAGCAACGCAGGGTATCCCGCAGTGGCGGCAAACCGGAGCCGCCTTCATCTTTGGCTACTGTATTTTGGCGAAGCAAAATTAAAGTAGCTTGCTACCGAGCAACCCTAGGTGGCATCGCTTGTGACATTGTTGCGTTCAGCTTCGTTTGCTCTTGGGCAGGGTAGGCATCCCGTAGCCCCACGAACGCTTATTTAATCCGCCGAATATTCGCACCAAGCTGTGAAAGTTTCGCCTCGATATGTTCATAGCCCCGATCCAGATGGTAGATGCGATCGATCACCGTTTCGCCCTGCGCCACCAGCCCGGCTATCACCAGACTTGCGGATGCGCGCAAATCAGTGGCCATCACCGTGGCGCCCTCCAGATGAGTGACACCGCGCACCAGTGCGGTATTGCCCTCGATGTCTATTTGCGCGCCGAGGCGACGCATTTCCTGCACATGCATGAAGCGGTTTTCAAAAATTGTTTCCACCATCATCGCGCTACCCTCGGCAATGGTATTCAGCGCCATGAACTGCGCCTGCATGTCGGTGGGGAATGCCGGATAGGGCGCGGTGCGCAGGTTGACCGACTTGGGACGTCCGTTCATTTGCAGATGGATGCGGTCGCCTTCGACGCGTATTTGTGCACCGGCCTCGGTGAGTTTTTCCAGCACGGTATCCAGAATATCGGCGCGGGTATCGGTCAGGGTGATGCTGCCGCCGCTCGCAGCCGCCGCAACCAGGAAGGTGCCGCTCTCGATGCGATCCGGCATGATGCGGTGGGATGCGCCATGCAGTTTATCCGCGCCGGTGATGGTGATGGTATCGGTGCCGTCGCCGGATATTTTCGCGCCCATCGCGCGTAAACAATGCGCCAGATCGACCACCTCCGGTTCGCGTGCGGCATTTTCCAGTAGTGTCACGCCGTCTGCCAGCGTGGCTGCCATCATCAGATTTTCCGTGCCGGTCACGCTGACGATGTCAAAGAAAATGCGTGCGCCCTTGAGGCGTTTCGCCCGGGCATGAATGTAACCATGCTCAATGGAAATTTCCGCACCCATCGCTTGCAGTCCCTTGATGTGCAGATCGACCGGGCGCGAGCCGATGGCGCAGCCGCCCGGCAGCGACACACGCGCTTCGCCAAAACGCGCCACCAGCGGACCCAGCACCAGCACCGCAGCACGCATGGTTTTGACCATGTCGTAAGGGGCTTCCAGTTTGTCCACATGCGCGCCATGCAAGGTCATCTGATTGCCCTGCAAGACTGCCTTCACGCCCATCTGCTCCAGCAATTTGCGCATGGTAGCCACGTCATGCAAGTCCGGCATGTTGTCCAGACGCAATTCATCCGCTGTCAGCAACGCGGCGCACATGATGGGCAGCGCCGCGTTCTTCGCCCCGGAAATGCGCACTTCACCGTTGAGGCGGTTGCCGCCTTGTATCGCTAATTTTTGCAATTTATTTTTGTTCCTGCCACTCCTGCGGCGTAAAAGTTTTTATCGACAGCGCGTGGATTTCGCTACGCATCCGGTCGCCCAAAGTTTGATACACGCGCTGGTGGCGCTG
>VFLG01000038.1 GCA_009885195.1 Gallionellaceae bacterium | reverse complement strand
CGAAAGCGACCCGACCTCAAGGTACACCACCACCGAACACTGTTCACCAAATGGCTCACTGGCAATCGTTCCTTATCGGAAATTGCCGACGATCATGGCATCAGCCGACGGACACTTGCCCGGTGGTTTACGCCCCTGTGGGGGCGCATTCAACAGCCACAATGAAGATCCCAGCCTCTCCAGGTTAGCATCGACAAAAAATAGCAGATCATCGAAAACCAGCGGATTCCACAGCGAATGGCCGTACAGCAGAGCTGTTGCGATAATCAGCAGGAGTGCAAAAAATAATAACGGGTATTGGATGGGGTGACTGATTGATGCTGAGGACTATGGGCGGGCTTGTCGGCAGCGACTATAGGGCGTTTTTTTTGGCAGAGCCCATGCTTAAAGTTCCTCGAACCTGTTCGTGCTTGCGTTGTGGCCCGGCAACTGTCCGTGCTCCATTAACTGGTTCGCACCATCCGCATTGGAAAATGAACCTGCCCGCACCTGACCTTGTGCCGCATACCCTGTTCTGTTGTTATAGCTCATGCCATGCCCTTTTAATTTATAATCGAGCCAATCATGAAAAAAGCCTCCCGCATTATTGCCGATCCCTGTGCCGACTTGCTTTTGCAGGGACGTTTGCACGATCCTTATTCTTACCTCGGCCCGCACCGCGAGAAAGATAATTATGTGGTGCGGGTATTCAACCCTTACGCGAGCGAAATCAGTCTTGAAACGGCACATGGCAGCGAGGCGCTGCAACGCGTTCACCCGGATGGTTTGTTCGAATGGCATGGCAGCGACGAGCCACCTCGCCCTTACCGGATGCGCGTTACCGAAGACGGGTCGCAGCGATTAATATACGACCCTTACGCATTCGCTCCACAAATCTCCAGCTTCGATCTGCATTTGTTCAACGAAGGCAAACTGCATCAGGGCTATCTTGTGCTCGGTTCACATGCCACGCAGATTGACGGCATTCCCGGTGTGCGTTTTGCGGTATGGGCGCCCAATGCCGAACGGGTCAGCGTGGTGGGCGAATTCAACCGCTGGGACGGGCGCGTTCACCCGATGGCGGTGCATGGTTCGAGCGGCGTGTGGGAACTGTTCCTGCCGGAGATTGCGCTTGGCGCGTTATATAAATTTGAAATCCGCAATCGTTCGGGCACGTTGCTGATCAAGACCGACCCCTATGCCCATGCGTTTGAAGTGCGGCCTGGCACTGCCGCGCGCGCCGGAATAACCATCAGCCACAGCTGGCAGGATGCGGCATGGATGGAACAGCGCAGCAACTGGGACTGGCTGCATGCCCCGCTCAATGTCTACGAAATCCATGCCGGTTCGTGGAAGCGTCATCCAGATGGCAGTTTTTATAGCTACCGCCAGCTGGCCGAACAGTTGATTCCCTACCTCAAGGACATGGGTTACACCCACGTTGAATTGATGCCCGTGTCGGAGCATCCGCTCGACGAATCGTGGGGCTATCAGGCCACCGGCTATTTTGCCGCGACCAGCCGCTTTGGCTCGCCGGATGATTTGTGCCATTTCGTGGACAGTTGCCATCAGGCCGGGATCGGTGTGCTGCTCGACTGGGTGCCCGCACATTTTCCGCAGGATGCTTTTGCCCTAGCGCGCTTCGACGGCAGCGCATTGTATGAACACGAAGATCCGCGCCTGGGCTTTCATCAGGACTGGGGCACGCACATTTTTAACTATGGCCGTAACGAGGTAAAAAGTTTTCTGCTGTCCAGCGCGCATTACTGGTTGTCGCAGTTTCATTTCGACGGGTTGCGCGTGGATGCGGTGGCTTCCATGCTCTATCTCGATTATTCGCGCAAGGAAGGCGAGTGGCTGCCTAACAAATTCGGCGGGCGGGAAAATTTGGAGGCAATAGCCTTCCTGCAAGAACTCAACGTCATGGTGCATGACGTATTCCCGGGAGCGCTTACGCTAGCCGAGGAATCCACCTCCTGGCCTGCGGTATCGCGCCCGGTATATTTGAGCGGGCTGGGGTTTTCGATGAAATGGAACATGGGCTGGATGAACGACACACTCAGCTTTATGCAACATGACCCGATACACCGGCGCTATTATCTCAACCAGCTTACCTTCAGCCAGCTTTACGCCTATACCGAAAACTTCATGCTGCCGTTTTCACACGACGAGGTGGTGCATGGCAAGGGCTCCCTGCTAACCAAAATGCCTGGCGATGCCTGGCAGAAATTCGCCAATCTCCGCCTATTATTGACTTATCAGATGTTAACTCCCGGTAAAAAGCTCAATTTCATGGGTAATGAGTTTGCTCAGGGACGTGAATGGCAGTCGGGCTGGGAGCTGGAGTGGTGGCAGCTTGGGCTGGAGCCGCATCGGGGCATACAATACATGGTGCGCGACCTGAATCATCTGTATCGCGATCTGCCAGCGTTGCACCAACAGGATTTCGAGCAGGGCGGTTTTTCCTGGATAGACTGCCAGGATGCCGAAAATTCGCTGCTTTCCTTTCTGCGCCATGGGCGCAATGGTGAAATGGCTATCGCGGCTTTTAATTTCACCCCGGTGCCGCGTAATCGTTATCGCATCGGCTTGCCGTTGGCTTGCGCCTATCGGGAAATTTTCAACAGCGATTCGCATTATTACGGCGGTGGCAACTTTGGCAATGCCGGCGAAATTCGCGCCGAGCTTTTGCCCTGGATGGGACAGCCCTATTCCGCTGAGATAGAATTGCCGCCGCTGGCGGGCATAATGCTGGCCCCGGCATGACCCCGCAACTTGGGGAGTTTCTAAAATTTTCAGCTTTTTAGAGAGGAGAAATCATGGCTACTTCACGCACCGCAACCGGCAAGAAAACCACCTCCAAAATTGCCACCCCCACCCCGGCCAAAAAGCCGCTCGCCAAAAAGGTAATCGCCGAAACGCCCGCAATCAAGAAACCGGCGGTTAAAATAAAAGCCGTCGCCAAAAAAATAAGCGTACCAAAAGCACCGGCAACCGGAAAAAGCACGCCCAAGCCGCACGCGAGCAAATCAACCGTTGCACCCGAAGAGCGTTATAAGATGATTGCGGCAGCGGCCTATTTGCGCGCCGAGCGGCGCGGCTTCGCCAGCGGGCATGCGCTGGATGACTGGGTGGCGGCCGAGGCGGAAATTGATGTGCTGCTCAAAACCTGAAGATGCTAACCCTTTCCCCTGCCTGGCAAGCTTTAACGGCCCATCAAACAGCAATCAGCCAGCGCAGTATGCGCGAAATGTTTGACGCTGATCCGGCGCGTTTTGATAAATTTACCTTGCAACTGGATTGCCTGCTGCTGGATTATTCAAAGAACATCATTAGCGAAGAAACGCTCGCGCTGTTGCTGAACCTTGCGCGCCAGTCAAAACTGGAAGACTGGATTGCACGCATGTTCAATGGCGAGAAAATAAATGCCAGCGAACAGCGCGCGACACTACACACTGCGTTGCGCGCGCCGGACAATGCCTCAATTTATGCGGACGGCAAAAATGTGATGCCGGACGTGGTGCGCGTGCGGAATCAAATGCGCCGATTTTCCGAGGCAGTGCGCAACGGCGCATTGCGTGGACACACTGGCAAACCATTTCGGGACGTGGTGAACATCGGCATCGGCGGCTCCGCTCTGGGGCCGCTGATGGTGAGCGAGGCACTCAAACCTTATGCCAGCACACAATTGAGTGCGCATTTCGTTTCCAATGTAGACGCTACGGATCTGGCCGAAACGCTTAAACGCCTCGACCCGGAAACCACTCTTTTTATCATCAGCTCAAAAACTTTCACCACTCAGGAAACGCTCACCAATGCCCATTCCGCACGAGCCTGGCTAGTGCAGCATATCGGTGCGGAAGAGGCCGTCGCCAAACATTTCGTGGCGGTCTCGACCAACCTGGCCGAGACTAGCAAGTTTGGCATCAACCCGGATAATGTATTTGAATTTTGGGATTGGGTCGGTGGACGTTATTCATTATGGTCGGCAATAGGCCTGCCCATTGCGCTTTCTATCGGCATGGACAATTTTGAAAACATGCTGGCCGGCGCCCACGTCATGGACCAGCACTTCCGTGAAGCGCCTCTGGAAAAAAATATGCCGGTGATGCTCGGCATGCTTGGTATCTGGTATACCAATTTCTGTGGCGCAGACTCGAATGCCGTCCTGCCCTACGATCAATATTTGCAGCACTTCCCCGCCTACCTGCAACAACTGGAAATGGAAAGCAATGGCAAGCGCGTGGATCGCCAAGGGCAAGCAGTGGATTACGCGACCCAGATGGTGGTGTGGGGTGAGCCGGGAACCAACGGCCAGCATTCCTTCTATCAGTTGTTGCATCAAGGCACGCGCCTGATACCCGCCGACTTCCTCGCTCCCTTGGTCAGCCACAATCCGCTGGGCGAACACCATGCCATGCTGCTCGCCAACTGTTTCGCGCAAACTGAGGCGTTGATGCTGGGTAAAACGGCCGAGGAAGCCCGCGCCGAACTGGTGGCGCAAGGGCTGAGCGGCGCAGCGCTGGAATCGCTGTTGCCGTACAAAGTATTTCCCGGCAACCGCCCGACCAACACCCTGCTGTTTGACCGGCTCGATCCGCACGCCCTGGGCATGCTGGTTGCCCTGTATGAGCACAAGACATTTGTGCAAAGCGTGGTGTGGAACATCAATGCCTTCGACCAATGGGGTGTTGAATTTGGCAAGCAGCTTGCTGGCCAATTGCTGCCGGAGCTTCAGGGACGGCTATCGGGCAAATCACACGATGCTTCAACTCAGGGTTTGATTAACCATAGCCTAGTCAGAAGACAGAGAGCATAGAAAGCCCGTAAAATAGCGTCTTTCGCAAATCACGCCGGGTTTAATGATGTTGACCTTCCAGCAAATCATCTTGACGCTACAGCAGTTCTGGGACAAGCAGGGCTGCGCATTGCTGCAACCCTACGATATGGAAGTCGGTGCCGGCACCAGCCATACCGCCACCTTTCTGCGTTCGCTCGGCCCCGAACCGTGGAAAGCCGCTTACGTCCAACCTTCGCGCCGCCCCAAGGATGGCCGCTACGGTGAAAATCCGAATCGCCTGCAGCATTACTATCAATTTCAGGTGGTGCTGAAACCCGCGCCGGAAAATATTCTGGAACTTTATCTCGGCTCGCTGAAAGAACTCGGTTTCGATCTGAAAAAAAATGATGTGCGCTTCGTCGAGGACGATTGGGAAAACCCGACGCTGGGCGCATGGGGCTTGGGCTGGGAAGTGTGGCTGAACGGCATGGAAGTGACGCAGTTCACTTATTTCCAGCAGGTCGGCGGCATAGACTGCAAGCCCATCACCGGCGAGATCACTTACGGGCTGGAGCGGCTGGCGATGTATCTGCAGGGCGTGGAAAACGTGTTCGACCTGACCTGGACGCCGGGCGTGTCATACCGCGACGTGTATCACCAGAACGAGGTCGAGCAATCCGCTTACAACTTCGAGCACAGCGATGTGGAATTTTTACTCGGTGCATTCGGGAGTTATGAGAAACAGGCCAAGCATCTGATGGAACAACAACTCGCACTGCCCGCTTACGAGCAAGTGCTGAAAGCCGCGCACAGTTTTAATCTGCTGGATGCACGCGGCGCGATTTCGGTGACCGAGCGCGCTGGCTACATCGGGCGCATCCGCAATCTGGCGCGCAGCGTTGCAGCCGCCTATCTCGACAGCCGCGCAAGACTCGGCTTCCCGATGGCGCCCAAGGCTTGGGCTGATGAAGTGCTGGCGCAAATCAAGAAGAAAGCAGCATGAACATGACGACAAAGAATTTATTGGTTGAGCTGTTTGTCGAAGAGCTGCCGCCGAAGGCGCTGCATCGATTGGGTAAATCTTTTGCCCAAGATATGTGGTTGAAGCTGGCACACGACTCTCTGGTGGATAACAGTCAGACTTATGGCGAAACGTATATTGCGTATGCTTCTCCCAGACGCTTGGCTGTTTGGATTAAGGATGTCTTGAGTCAAGCCCCAGATCGTCAAGAACGACAGAAACTGATGCCGGTCGCGGTGGGGCTGGATACCAACGGCCAGCCAACGCCCGCGCTGCTGAAAAAACTCAGTTCCCTCGGTGTGGGAGCAGAAGTCGTGCCGCAGTTGCGCCGCGAAGGCGAAGGCAAGGCCGAGTCGTTGGTCTATGACAGCATGAAATCTGGCACGACCTTGGCGGAAGGCTTGCAGCAGGCCGTGCAGGAAACGCTGGCGAATCTGCCTATCCCCAAGGTGATGTGTTACCAGCTTGCCGATGGCTGGAGTACGGTCAACTTCGTGCGTCCCGCGCACCG
The DNA here is from genome assembly GCA_009885195.1 of Gallionellaceae bacterium. Lineage (GTDB taxonomy): Bacteria > Pseudomonadota > Gammaproteobacteria > Burkholderiales > Gallionellaceae > Nitrotoga. Next base: position 6,711 of record VFLG01000038.1, on the reverse strand, counting down.
ACTGGTGGCGCTGCATGGCTCGGAGATCGTGCCGGTCTCGGTGCTAGGCTTGCAGGCAGGACGCACCACCCAAGGCCATCGCTTCGAGGCACAAAATGCCACGCTGGAAGTCCGTGATGCTGACAGCTACGAAGCACAGATGGAAAACGAGGGGGCGGTGATCCCTAGCTTTGAAAAGCGTCGCACCGAGATCGTCAAACAATTGGCCGCTGCTGCGGCGCATGAACACCTCACGCCAATCGCGGACGAGGCCTTGCTGGACGAAGTGACCGCGCTGGTCGAACGTCCCAACGTGCTGGTCGGAAAATTCGAAAAAGAATATCTCGAAGTGCCGCAGGAATGCCTGATCCTGACCATGAAGGCGAACCAGAAATACTTCCCGCTGCTGGATGCCAACGGCAAGCTGACCAATAAATTTTTGATCGTTTCCAATATCCGTCCGGCAGATGCGAGCTTAGTGATTGGCGGCAACGAGCGCGTGGTGCGCCCGCGTCTGGCGGACGCAAAATTCTTTTTCGATAAGGATCGCAAGAAAACCTTAGCCTCGCGTGTGGATGGCCTGAGTAAAGTGGTGTATCACAACAAACTGGGTTCGCAAGGTGAACGGGTAGAACGAGTACGCGCCATCGCCAAAGCGATTGGCCAGCAACTGGGTGACGACGCATTGGCCGCACAGGCCGATCAAGCTGCGATGCTTGCTAAAGCCGATTTGCCCACCGACATGGTGGGCGAATTCCCCGAACTGCAAGGCATCATGGGGCGTTATTACGCACAGCATGATGGGCTGAGTGACGACATTGCGTTTGCCATCGAAGACCATTACAAACCGCGCTTTGCAGGCGACGAATTGCCGCGCAACATGGTTGGTATTTGCGTGGCGTTGGCCGACAAGTTGGAAACGCTGGTAGGGATGTTCGGCATCGGGCAGATTCCGACTGGCGACAAGGATCCCTTCGCGTTGCGCCGCCATGCGCTGGGGGTGATCCGTTTGCTCCTTGAGCGGGGATTGAGTGTGTCGGTTGGGTCTTTGTTGAATAGCGCCATTGATGAAGGCTTTGGAGATCGATTTAATGAAGACGTCCAATTTCAGATATTCACGTCGGTGTTCACCTTTGTCATGGATCGCTTGGTCGGGGCATTGCAGGAACAAGGCTTTACCTTGCCTCAGGTCTTAAGCATTCAACGCGACGCATCCATCGTGTTGACGGATGTACCCAAACGCCTTGAAGCCGTGCGCGCTTTCACCGCGATGCCCGAAGCCGCTGCACTGGCTGCTGCCAACAAGCGTGTCGGCAACATCCTCAAGAAAGCAGAAAGTGATCCAGCCCTTCGACAAGCTCAGGGCGAACGGTTTGAGATTGATGTCTCGCGGCAAGAACATGCCGAGATGGCATTGCATCAGGCATTGAGCCAAATCGCACCCAAGGCGGATAAGGCATTCGCTACAGGTAACTATACCGCTTCATTACAAGCTTTGGCCGCCTTGCGCACGCCGGTGGATGCATTTTTCGACAACGTAATGGTGAATGTCGAAGATGCGGCGCTACGTGCCAATCGTCTGGCATTGCTGTTACAGTTGCAACAAGCGATGAATCGTGTCGCGGACATTTCTAAACTGGCGACATGATATGAAATTGATTATTCTCGACCGCGACGGCGTAATCAATTACGACTCCGACCAATTTATCAAGAACCCGGATGAATGGAAGCCGCTGCCGGGCAGTATGGAGGCTATTGCGCGCCTGGTGCAGGCGGACTATCACGTCGTGGTGGTGACCAACCAGTCCGGTGTGGGGCGCGGTTTGTTTGATATGCCCACGCTGAATGCCATACACGAAAAAATGCACAAGGCCGTGGCGCTGGCAGGTGGACGCATCGATGCAATTTTTTTCTGCCCCCATGCGGCAGAGTCTGACTGCCATTGCCGCAAACCCAAGAGCGGTATGCTGGAAGAAATCGCGGCGCGCTATAACGTTGATCTGCAGGGCGTGCCTGCGGTAGGTGATTCTCTGCGCGACTTGGAGTGTGCTGCCAGGATAGGCGCGCAGCCGATGCTGGTGCTCACCGGCAAAGGCATGAAGACGCAAGCCAAGGGCGGGCTGCCGGAAGGCACGCTGATTTATCCCGATCTGGCGGCGGTAGTGGCGGCGTTGCTTTGATGCCCGGATCATTGCCTGGCCGCAGCAACACTGAGAACGGAAAGATGATGAAATTTTTTAGCTTGATATGATATTCATCCGCTCGCTGGTTTTCCTGTTGCTGCAAATAGTCATCACACCGCTGTATGCGGTGATGGCGATATTAACTTTCCCATTTCCCCCGATTACCCGCTACCGCCTCATCTCCGGCTGGGCGCTTATCATACTATGGCTGCTGCGCGTGTTATGTGGCATACGCATGGAAGTGCGCGGTGCCGAGAACATCCCGGCACAGCCTTGCGTTGTATTGTGCAAGCATCAATCGGCATGGGAAACGATCGCCCTGCAAAAAGTATTTCCGCCGCAAGTCTGGGTGCTCAAGCGCGAATTACTGTGGCTGCCCTTTTTCGGCTGGGGTCTGGCCATGACCAGCCCCGTCGCCATCCGGCGCAGCAACGGGCGCGAAGCGATCAGGCAGTTGCTAAGTCAGGGCAAGCAGCGTTTGGCACAAGGTTTTTGTGTGGTGATTTTTCCGGAAGGAACGCGCATCCCCTATGGTCAGCGCGGCAAGTACAAAAGTGGTGGGGCGCAACTGGCGGTTGCCAGCGGCGCGCCGGTGGTGCCAGTGGCGCATAACGCGGGCAAGCTGTGGGGCAAGAACTCTTTCCTCAAATCCCCCGGTTTGATCACCATGAGTATCGGCCAACCGATTGATCCACAAGGACTCAAAGCCGATGAAATCAACCAGCGCGTGGAACAGTGGATCGAAACTGAGATCACACAGTTGCCATGATGCTGAAAAAATTACGCCGCTTGCTTACACCCCCGCCCGCCGTTGAACAGCGCACGGTGAATCTGGTTGGCACGCCCGTCAGCTATACCCTAAAACGCACTAGCCGCCGCAGCATAGGTCTGCGCATTGACGACCGTGGCCTCACGGTCAATGTGCCACTGCGCGCCTCTGAAAAATGGCTGCACAGCGTATTGCAGGACAAGGCGCGCTGGGTCGTGGGAAAGCTGGAAAACTGGCAGTCCAAAAAATCCGTTCCGCCGCAATGGCTGGATGGGCAGGATATTTCTTTTGTTGGCGAGACACTCGCCCTGCGCGTGGTTGCCAGCCTGTTCGCCGCACCGCCGCAACTGCACGGCAAGCAGTTAATCGTGCATGTCACGGACAGTGCAAATCAAGCAGCGATTGAGCAAGCTGTCACACAGTGGTATCAACGCGCAGCGGAAAGCATGTTTAAGGAACGCGTGGCGCACTATGCGCCGCTGATGAATGTTAGCCCGCGTATCGTTAAACTTTCTTCGGCACGCACGCAGTGGGGCAGTTGTACCGTGCGCGGTGCTGTGCGCCTCAACTGGCATCTCATCAAAATGCCGCTGCGTTTGATTGATTACGTAGTGGTGCATGAGCTTGCCCATCTGGTCGAGATGAACCATTCGGCAGCGTTCTGGGGTGTGGTGGAAAGAGTGTGCCCGGATTATGTGAAGCGGCGGGGGGAGTTGAAGAAGTGGAGTCCGATGGCGGGGGAGTGATTGCAGTGGGAGTCGCGGTAACAAATAAAATTTTACCGCTACACGCGACCACGTCGAGTTGATGTCCATCCGCTTTCGCCACAAATAAAAATCCCGAGTTTTCCTTGGGGATTTTTATTTTGCTTCGTGAAACTTAGAACTTGAATTAATAGTGTTCGGAGATTCGATAAGTGACGCATGATAACTCTTTGAGCAATCATTACTAAATGGCACATTTCCCTGTAACCGATTTCAACTTGCGCCAGATTTCTGACTTTTGTCAGGCGGCCACATATGCACGCAGGGAAGCTGGTGTTTGCTCAATTAACAACACTGTGATGCCGGAAACCCGGAAGCCTGCAAACAATTACATTAGGACTGGTTCGCAAAAACAATCTCTCCAATCAAATATGATGGGTGTAGTTGTGGTTTGTGAGCGGCGTGGTTTAGAATGCCCCTCTTCCGGATAATCAGGGTTCTGCTACGTGTCATCACAAGCGCTGGTCGAAATTCACGAAGTCAATTTTGCCTATGACAGCCGCCCTATACTGAACGGCATCAATATGACCTTTCCCAAGGGTAAGGTGATTGCCATTATGGGCGGTAGTGGCTGCGGCAAGACCACGTTGCTGCGGCTGATCGGCGGGGCGCTCAAGCCTGCCCATGGTTATGTGCAAGTCGACGGGCAGAAGATTCACGAGCTTGACCGGCAGGGGCTGTATCGCATGCGCCGCAAGATGGGCATGCTGTTTCAGTTTGGCGCGCTGTTCACCGATATGTCGGTATATGACAATGTGGCTTTTCAAATGCGCGAACACACAGACCTGCCGGAAGAATTGATTCACGATCTGGTGCTGATGAAGTTACATGCTGTAGGTTTGCGCGGCACCCATGATCTGATGCCCGCCGAGCTGTCCGGCGGCATGGCGCGGCGCGTGGCGCTGGCGCGCACGGTGGCGTTGGACCCGATGCTGATCATGTATGACGAGCCGTTTGCCGGGCTGGACCCGATCTCGCTTTCCGTTGTCGGCAATTTGATACGCAGCCTGAACGACGCATTGGGCGCGACTTCGGTGGTGGTTACCCATGACGTGCAGGAATCGCTCAAAATTGTGGACTACATCTACTTTATTGCCGACGGGGTGATTGTTGCCGAAGGGACGCCGGACGAAATCCGCGCGTCGGACAAGCCGTTCGTGCATCAATTCGTGCATGGCGAAATGGATGGCCCGGTGCCATTCCATTATCCCGCGAGCAATTATTCGCAAGATTTGAATGTGCAAGCCTGAGCCATGCCTATTACCAAAGGCCTGAGAACCATAGGAAGCCGCGCTGTCAATGCGGTGTGGCGCACCGGCTATGCCACCCGCTTTTTCCTGATGATCCTGTTTTATTCTGGAACCAGCTTCCGGCGCTTTCATCTGATCGTCAAGGAGTTGTTCTCCAGTGGCGTGATGTCGCTCATCATCATTCTGGTGGCCGGCATGTTCGTCGGCATGGTGCTGGGTTTGCAGGGCTATGAGACGCTCAAGCGCTATGGCTCCGAATCTGCGCTGGGGTCGCTGGTGGCACTGAGCCTGGTGCGCGAGTTGGGGCCGGTGCTGGCCGCCTTGTTGTTTGCCAGCCGCGCCGGTTCGGCCATGACAGCGGAAATTGGTTTGATGAAGGCCACCGAGCAGATTTCCGCGATGGAGATGATGGCGGTCAATCCGATCGCGCGCGTGGTGGCGCCGCGCTTTTGGGCCGGGGTGATTTCCGTGCCGCTGTTGGCCGCGCTATTTTCTGTCATGGGGGTGTTCGGTGGTTATGTGGTGGGGGTGGTGCTGATAGGCGTGGACGCAGGATCATTCTGGTCGCAGATGCAGGATACGGTGGATTTTCAGCACGATATACTGAATGGCGTGATCAAGAGCGTGGTATTTGGCGTGGCGGTCACGGCCATCGCGTTGTTTGAGGGCTATGACTCGCCACCCACGGCAGAAGGCGTGTCCGGTGCGACCACGCGCACCGTCGTGCAATCGTCGCTGGCCATTTTGATTCTGGATTTTATTTTGACCGCATTTATGTTTCAGGGAGATTAGCATGGAACGCACCGCACTGGATTTGTGGGTAGGTTTATTCGTTGTGGCTGGGTTGGCGGCACTGGTGGTGCTGGCGCTGAAAGTGGGCAACCTGAGCACCTACAATATGTCCGAAACCTATCAGCTGCAGGCCTATTTTTCCAACATTGGCGGCCTCAAGCCGCAGGCATCCATCAAGAGCTCCGGCGTACTGGTCGGTCGGGTGACCGGGATTACGCTGGACACCGAGCGCTATGAGGCCAAGGTGATGATGAGCATAGACCAGCGCTACCAGTTTCCCAAGGACACCTTCGCCAACATCCTGACTTCCGGATTGCTGGGTGAGCAATACATCGGTCTGGTTCCGGGCGGTGAAACCGAGCTGCTCAAAGCCGACGAAGTAATCAAGAAAACCCAGTCCGCCGTGGTGCTGGAGGATTTGATAGGCAAGTTTTTGTATAGCAAGGCCGACGGCTCATAATAGCGAGCGTAGCCCGGATGAAATGCAATGGAATCCGGGGTTTCGGCCACGCCCACCAACCCCGGATTCCGCTACGCTCCATCCGGGCTACGTCACTATTTGTTACAGTTATTTATTAACAGCTCCTTAGTGGTGATGCTCATGAAGAAAATCGTTGTGCTGTTGTTCACCGTGTTGCTGGCGAGTGGGTCACTGAACGTGCGTGCCGAGATGTTGGGCCCGGATGTTTTAATAAAAAACACATCGCAGGAAGTGCTGGCCATAGTCAAACAAGATAAGGATATTCAGGCCGGCAACCAGAAAAAAGTTCTCGAATTGGTGGATGCCAAGGTGCTGCCGCATTTTAACTTTCAGCGCATGACCCGGCTTGCCGTCGGCAAACACTGGCGCACCGCCACGCCGGAACAGAGGAAGATGCTGGAGACCGAGTTCCGCAATCTGCTGGTGCGCACCTACACCAAAGCGTTCACTGTATACCGTGACCAGAACGTGGAGATCAAGCCGTTAAAGATGG
>VFLG01000058.1 GCA_009885195.1 Gallionellaceae bacterium | reverse complement strand
CTAAAAACCGCAGTTCAAGCCACAGAGGTCACAGAGAACACAGAGAGAGGCGTGGTTTCTCCACATTTCGTGGCTTCACCGAAAAGGTGAATCGCTCCCGTGTTACAACCGGTTGTTTTTTCTCTGTGATCTCTGTGTTCTCTGTGGCTAACTGCTTTTTCTAGGATCAAGTATTGAAGCTTAATTCCAGGTTGCCCATTAGAAATAATCATCCCTCATTCATGCCCGAACCGATGCAGTCCCGGATTGATTGCGGCTTGCCAGCATGCGCTCCACATAGCGCGCAAGCAAATCAATTTCCAGATTCACTTTTGAGCCTGTGCGCAATTCGTCAAGCGCAGTTACCGTCAGCGTGTGCGGGATCAAGTTCACGCTAAACACTGCTCCATCCACTTCATTTACGGTAAGACTAACGCCGTTGAGGGTAATAGATCCCTTCACTGCGATATATTTTGCCAACTCTTGCGGGGCGCGCACGCCGAGCCTCCAGCTCTCACCAAGATCAGCAAATTTTTCTACCGTGCCTACCCCATCTACATGGCCGCTAACCAGATGCCCGTTTAATCTATCGGACAAGCGCAGGGCTTTTTCCAGGTTGACGCGCGCGCCCTGCGTCGCCAGCCCGACGGTACAATTGAGTGTCTCGCGTGATACATCCACGTCAAACGAATTGCCCTCAATTTTTACCACGGTGAGGCATACCCCTTGCACTGCTATGCTGTCGCCAAGTTGCACATCGTCCACGCCCAGCGCCCGCGTTTCGACTGTGAGGCGCAGGCCGCCGTCACGGTCTGCCACGCGGGTGATGGTACCTACATCTGCGATGATGCCGCTGAACATTCTTTCCCCTGCCCCTGAAAAAATTCCTTCCCCCTTTTTAGGGGGAAGGCTAGGATGGGGGTGTGATCTCCGAACAAAATCTCTACCCCCACCCTAACCCTCCCCCTGCAATGGGGAGGGGATGACCTTGGTTATTTTTTCACCCGTGCCACGATGCGCAAATCTTTTCCCACATTGCGCACATCCTGCCATTCCAACTCTATGCGCTGTTCCAGTAATGTCAGTTCGCCCAGTTGCGCCATGCCGCGCGCCATATCGCCCAGCAATTGCGGCGCCAGATACAACACCAGCTCATCTATCAGCCCCGCCCGCAGCAGCGCGCCATTCAATGCGCTGCCCGCTTCCACCAGCACTTCGTTGCAGCCGCTGACCGCCAGATGCTGTAGCACTGCCGTTAAATCCACGCGTCCATTCGCATCCGGCAACACGATCACGCGCGCGCCCAACTTTTCCAGTGCGGAAATTTTTTTCGCATCGGAAGTGGCGGTGAAGATCAGAACCTCACCCTCTCCCCCAACCTGCCCCCTCGCAAGCTCTCCCCCCGAGGGGGAGGGGAGTAAATGTAGGATGCGCGCGTTGAGCGGCATGCGCAACTGGCTATCCAGTACGACACGCAAAGGTTGGCGCGATGTTTCAATGTCGCGCACATTGAGCTGCGGATCATCCGCCAGTACCGTGCCGATGCCGGTGAGCACAGCACAGGAACGTGCGCGCCAGCACTGCACATCCTGCCGTGCGGCTTCGCCGCTGATCCATTTGCTCGCGCCATTTTTAAGCGCCGTGCGACCATCCAGGCTCATGGCAATCTTGCAGCGCACCCACGGCGTGCCGCGCGTCATGCGCGCAAAAAACCCGATGTTCAATTCTCGCGCCGCAGATTCCATCAAGCCGCATTCGACCTCAATTCCGGCAGCGCGCAATTTTGCCAAACCCTGGCCTGCCACTTTCGGGTTGGGGTCTTGCCCTGCCGCCACTACGCGCACCACCCCTGCGGCTATAAACGCATCGTGGCAGGGCGGGGTGCGGCCATGATGGCTGCACGGTTCCAGCGTGACATAAGCGGTGGCAGCGCGCGCCAACTCGCCCGCCATGCGCAATGCGATCACCTCCGCATGGGGTTCACCGGCACGGTGGTGCCAGCCTTCACCCACCACCTTGTCATCGCGCACCAGCACGCAACCGACGCGAGGATTCGGACTGGTGGTGTACAGGCCGCGCTCCGCCAATTGCAACGCTTGCGCCATCCATTTGCAGTCCTGCGCCGTAGCCATAATCAAGCCGCCGGTTTTTTCCGCCGCGCCGGTGCTTTGCGCACCGCCTCGACCGCGTCGGCAAAATCACCCACATCCTGAAAGCTTTTGTACACCGAGGCAAAACGGATGTAGGCCACTTTATCCAGCTTCAGCAATTCCTTCATCACCATTTCGCCTATCTGGCGGGAACCAATCTCGCGTTCGCCCAGCGCGAATACTTTTTGTATCACATGATCGATGGCCGCATCGACCAGCTCTGTGGAAACGGGGCGCTTGTGCAAGGCGCGATTGAAACTGGTGCGCAACTTTTCTTCTTCGAATTCCGAGCGCATGCCATTCTGCTTGACCACTTGCGGCATACGCAATTCCACCCGCTCATAGGTGGTGAAACGCTTATCGCACGACAGGCAGCGGCGGCGGCGGCGTATGCTGTCGCCTTCCTCGCTTTCGCGGGTGTCCACCACCTGGGTGTCGGGGTGTTTGCAAAATGGGCATTTCATGATGAGCTGGTAGCTGGTAGCTGGTAGCTGGTAGCGAAAAGCCGATTGGCTGCTCGCTACAAGCTACTGGCTACAGGCTCACTCTCCATAAACCGGAAACTGCACGGTCAGTTTTTTCACTTCACCCGCCACGCGCTGGATTACCGCATCGTCATTGGGCGCATCCAGTATGTCGGCAATCAGGTGCGCCAACTTTTCGGCTTCCAGTTCCTTGAAGCCGCGCGTAGTCATCGCCGGACTGCCGATGCGTATGCCGCTGGTGACGAAAGGTTTTTGCGGGTCGTTGGGAATGGCGTTCTTGTTCACCGTGATATGCGCGCGTCCCAGCGCCGCTTCGGCATCTTTGCCGGTAATGTTCTTGGCTTGCAGATCAACCAGAAACAAATGGCTGTCGGTGCGGCTGGACACGATGCGCAGGCCGCGTTCCTGCAACACTTTCGCCATGACGCGCGCGTTGTCTATCACTTGCATCTGGTACGCCTTGAATTCCTTGCTGCCCGCCTCCTTGAACGCCACCGCCTTGGCCGCGATGACGTGCATCAGCGGGCCGCCCTGAATGCCGGGGAAAATTGCGGAATTGAGCACCTTCTCGTGCTCGGCGCGAGCCAGAATAAAACCGCCACGCGGGCCGCGCAAGGTCTTGTGCGTGGTGCTGGTGACAAAATCGGCAATGCCGACCGGGGAAGGATAATAACCCGCTGCAATAAGTCCGGCGTAGTGCGCCATGTCCACGAACAGATAAGCGCCAACGCTGTCGGCGATCACTCGAAAGCGCTTCCAGTCAATCACCAATGCATAAGCAGACGCACCCGCCACAATCATTTTTGGCTTGTGTTCCAGTGCCAGTCTTTGCACTGCGTCATAGTCAATCTCTTCTTTTTCATTCAGCCCGTATTGCACGGCGTGGTACAGCTTGCCGCTGATACTCACCGATGCGCCGTGGGTCAGATGTCCGCCATGCGCCAGCGACATGCCGAGAATAGTGTCGCCCGGCTTGAGCACCGCCATGTACACCGCCTGATTGGCCTGCGAGCCGGAATGCGGTTGCACGTTGGCATACTCCGCACCAAACAAGGCTTTCACGCGATCAATCGCCAGTTGCTCGGCCACGTCCACATATTCGCACCCGCCGTAATAGCGCTTGCCGGGATAGCCCTCGGCATACTTGTTGGTCAGCTGGCTGCCCTGCGCCTCCATCACCGCCGGGCTGGTGTAATTTTCCGAGGCGATCAGCTCGATGTGATCTTCCTGACGGCGGTTTTCATTCTGAATCGCCGCCCATAATTCCGGGTCGGTATGAGCTACGGTATTTTTGCTGGAGAACATGGCGACCTTCCAAAGTAACGGTGAACGGGAAAGGCGCGCATTTTATCACGTTGGCTGGAAAGGTCGGCAATCTCAAGTTATCAAGCTTGCTCCCGCTCACCATTCACCCCCCACACTCGTGAAAACAGCGCTTATATGTCAAAAAATTAAGAGATAGAGTGCTCGCGAATTCATGTGATACTTCTCAGGAATGGCTGTGGGGATGTCTGCTGCGAGAATGAAAATTGCACTTCAAGTGATCCATTGAATAAGGTGAAGCTGGCCGGTAAGCCGGGTTCTGTCGTGGACAGTCATTCCTCTAGGCGTTTCGTTACCTGACGCTCGAGCAACCTACCCGCAGGCGACGCGAGCAACGTCATAGCCTGCTTATTTGGTCTTGCTCCGAATGGAGTTTACCGTGCCGTCCGTGTTACCACGTCCGCGGTGGGCTCTTACCCCGCCATTTCAACCTTACCTGATCCGCTTGCGCGGCCATCGGCGGTGTATTTTCTGTGGCACTGTTCATCACCTCACGGTGTCCGGTCGTTAACCGGCATCCTGCTCTATGGAGCCCGGACTTTCCTCCCCGCACTTGCGTGCGCGGCGACTGTCTAGCCAGCTTCGCGGCGGAGTTTAACACGGGATGGGATTGCGGCTTGAAATGCTCGCATGGGAATTAAACGCTTACTTCCCCGGTGTGCCATTCAACGCCTTTTCTATTTCAGCGGCAGGTATGAACCCCGGAACGATTACGCCATCCGCAAATATCAATGCCGGCGTGCCATTCACATTGAGTGATTTGCTAAATTCCATTACCTTCGCCGTCGGGGTGTCGCATGTTCCGGCAGGCGGTTGTACGTGTTTCAGCATCAAATCGTCCCATGCCTGAACGGGATTTTTGCTGCACAAAACGCCGCGCACCTTTTCGGCTGAGCCATTGAACAGGGTTAGCATGAACATATAAAGCGTGACGTTGTCGACATTTTTCAACTCATCTTCCAGCCGCTGGCAATAGCTGCAATTCGGGTCAGTAAAATAAGCCATCTTGCGCTGGCCGTTGCCCTTTACTTTTTTTACCGCGAGCTCGAACGGCAGCTTGTCAAAATCTACGGCGAACAATTTGCGCGAGCGTTCCTCGGTCAGGTTGCTATTGGTCTTCAAGTCATAGATGCTGCCGGCGATAAGGTATTGCGTTTTTTCATCGGTGTAAAACAATTGGCCTTGCATCACCACTTCGTATAAACCGAGAATGTTAGCCTTGTGGACCTGTTCGATATTTTCGAATTGCGGGTATTTCTTTTGCAGCGTGGCTTTTACCTTGGCCGCATCGGCATGGGCGTAGCTGAAGGTGAATGACGCCAGCAGTAGCAGAAGCAATTTAATCATGATGAATTCCTGTTGGGCTAATTAAGGGCGTGGCGCGCCAGAAATTTTTTCAGCGGCGCGATACGATTGGTTGCGGCCAAGCCGAAGTTGCGCGCGCTGCGCAACAGCGGGTTGGAGTTGTTGAACAGCTTCTTCAACAAATCGGTTGTGGTCAACATGGAAAGAATATCTTCCTGGCGCGCACGCTGGTAACGGCGCAACAACTGTATATTACCGCAATCCTGCTGCGCCCCGCGTTGCAGCAGTACTTGCGCCAGTTGGCGCGCATCGCGGAAGCCGAGATTGACGCCCTGCCCGGCCAGAGGATGGACGTTGTGCGCCGCATCGCCCACCAGCGCCAGCCTCGGTTTTATGATCTGCGGCAGTTTCAGCAAACGTAAGGGAAAAGCGGCCGGCGGCGTAATCATTTGCAGTGCGCCCAAAGTGTGCATGGATGAGGCAGCCACTTGTGCACAAAGTTCCTGGTGTGGAAGCTGCAACAAGATCGCTGATTTATCCGGGCTGACCGACCACACCATAGATACTTGTTGTTGCGGCAGCGGCAGCAAAGCCAGGATGCCGTCCGGCTGAAACCACTGGAACGCCGTGCCACGGTGCGGCTTTTCGGCGCTGAAGTTGGCCACTACGCCATGCTGCTGGTAGAGCGTGGGCGGCTCAGTAATCCCGGCCTGCTGCCGCACCCAGGAATCGTTGCCGTCAGCGCCAACCACCATTCTGGCCTGGATCTCGCGTCCGTCTTTCAATTTCAGGCGAGCAGCGTCATCGTTAAATTCGATGCTGGCACAGCGCGCCGGGTGAAACAGGGTAAGGTTGTCCTGCTGGTGCAGTACTTGCCACAATGCCTGTTGCAACATGCGATTTTCCAGAATGAAGGCCAGCTCCGGTGTGCCCAGTTGATAGGCGCTGAAATCCAATTCTGCTCCCTCGTCGCCAAACACACGCATTTGTTCGATTGGTTGCACACGACTCATGTCCAGCCGCTGCCAGGCGCCGCATTCTCTGAGAAACGCAGCGCTGCCGGGGCTGATCGCGTAGATACGGCTATCCCAGCCTTGCTCGCTGGCAGTCATGGGCTGGGCTTCCACCAACGCCACGGACAATCCGCTGGGCTTGAGCGCGGCGGCCAGGCTGGCGCCAACCAGGCCGCCGCCGATAATCAGAACGTCGAATATCATCGTACATTTCTATCTTGTGATGTGATTTGATGATAGCACGCGGCGGTTGATTAATTTATAATCACTCCCCCCTTTGGAAAACGTCATGCGCATCGGCCCCTACCAGCTCAAGAATAATCTCATCGTCGCCCCGATGGCCGGCGTGACCGATCGCCCGTTCCGCATGTTATGCAAAAGCATGGGCGCGGGCATGGCGGTGAGCGAGATGGTGGCCTCAAATTCTCTGCTGTATGGCTCGGAGAAGACCAAACGGCGCGCCAATCACGAGGGTGAGATGGATCCGATCTCGGTGCAGATTGTCGGCGCCGATCCCAAAATGCTGGCGCAAGCCGCACGCTACAACGTGGATGCGGGCGCGCAGATTATTGACATCAACATGGGTTGCCCGGCCAAAAAAATCTGCAACGTCATGGCCGGTTCCGCGCTGTTGCAGAATGAGGCGCTGGTGGCGCAGATACTGGAAACGGTAGTGGCTGCCGTGAACGTGCCGGTCACACTCAAAATTCGTACCGGATGGGATAAGAATAATCGCAATGCAGTCCGTATCGCGCAGATCGCCGAGGCCAGCGGCATCCAGGCGCTCGCCATCCACGGTCGCACGCGCGCCTGCGCCTACACCGGCGATGCCGAATACGACACCATCGCTGCGGTAAAGGCCAGCGTGAACATTCCGGTTATTGCCAACGGCGATATTACTACCCCGGAAAAAGCCCGCCATGTTCTGCAACAGACCGGCGCGGATGCCGTGATGATAGGCCGCGCCGCGCAGGGACGCCCATGGATATTTCGCGAGATCGAGTATTTTATTAACAGCGGCGAGCACATGGCCGCACCGCAGGTAGGCGAAGTGCAGCGCGTGCTGCTCAAGCACGTACATGAGCTTTATGAGTTCTACGGCGAACAAACCGGCCTGCGCGTCGCGCGCAAACACATCTCCTGGTACACCAAGGGGCTGGCTGATTCAGCTCAGTTCCGCCACCGCATGAATCAGCTGGAAAGTTGTGCCGAGCAATTAACGGCAGTAAATGATTTTTTTGATGAGCAAATGCAGCGCGGCGAGCGTTTGCACTACGTTGAGGAGCTGGCTGCATGAAGAAGGAAAGTGATTGCGGGTTGAACGAAAATGAAATGGCGCGCTATGTGCGCAAGGCGATGGACGATTACTTCAAGGATCTTGACGGCGAAGATCCGTCGTGCGCGGTGTATGAGATGGTAATGAATTGCGTGGAAAAGCCGCTGATTGAAACTGTGCTGCATCACGCGGGCGGAAATCAAACCCGCGCTTCCGAATTGCTCGGCTTGAATCGCAATACCTTGCGCAAGAAAATCCAGCAACACCGCATAAAATAACCTGCTGCACAGAACGGAACACCCATCATGATCAAACAAGCGCTGATCAGCGTTTCAGATAAATCCGGCGTGCTGGAATTCGCGCAGGGCCTGCACCAACTAGGCATCAAAATACTCTCTACCGGCGGCACCGCCAAACTGCTCGCCGACAACGGCGTGCCGGTGACCGAAGTGGCGGACTACACCGGCTTTCCGGAAATGCTGGACGGTCGCGTGAAGACGCTGCAACCCAAAGTTCACGCCGGCATTCTGGCGCGGCGCGATTTGCCGGAACATGTCGCCACGCTGAGCAAACACGACATCCCGACCATAGATTTGGTGGTGGTCAATCTGTATCCATTCAGCGCCACCGTGGCCAAGCCCGATTGCACACTGGAAGATGCCATTGAGAATATCGACATCGGCGGGCCGACCATGGTGCGCGCGGCGGCAAAAAATCATCCTCACGTGGCCATCGTCACCGACCCGGTGGACTACCCGGAAATACTCGCCGAGATGCAAACCAACAACAGCACCGTTTCTGACGCCACCCGCTTCGACTTGGCCAAAAAGGCGTTCTCGCACACCGCCGCGTATGACAGCGCGATAAGCAACTATCTCACCGCGATTGACGCAGACGGCAAGCGCAGCGAGTTCCCGGCGCAGATCAATTTCAACTTCGCCAAGGTGCAGGACATGCGCTATGGCGAGAACCCACATCAAAGCGCGGCGTTCTACCGCGACCTGAATCCGGTGGCGGGCGGCATTTCTGATTACACCCAGTTGCAAGGCAAGGAGTTGAGCTACAACAACATCGGCGATGCTGATGCCGCCTGGGAACTGGTCAAGACTTTCGAGCAGCCCGCCTGCGTGATCGTCAAGCACGCCAATCCGTGCGGCGTGGCCATTGCCGAAACTCCGCTCAAAGCCTATGAGCTGGCCTACGCCACCGACACCACTTCCGCGTTCGGCGGCATCATTGCCTTTAACCGCGAACTGGACGAAGCTTCTGCCGCGCAGATCACCGCCAACCAGTTCGTCGAACTCATCATCGCGCCTTCCGCCTCCGAAGCCGCGCTCAAGGTCACGGCGGCGAAGCAGAACGTGCGCGTGCTCACCGTGCCACTATCCAATGCGCACAACCAGTTTGACTTCAAACGCGTCAGCGGCGGCCTGCTGGTGCAATCGCCGGATACGCTGAATGTACAAGCAGCGCAGTTGCGCGTGGTGACCAAGGCGCAACCCAGCGCGCAACAGTTGCAAGACTTGCTGTTCACCTGGCGCGTGGCGAAATATGTGAAATCGAACGCCATCGTCTTCTGCAAAAATGGCCAGACGCTGGGCGTGGGCGCGGGTCAGATGAGCCGCGTGGACAGCACGCGCATCGCTGCCATCAAGGCGCAGAACGCGGGGTTGTCGCTAAAAGGTTCAGTGGTGGCATCGGACGCCTTCTTCCCGTTCCGCGACGGCATAGACGTGCTGGCGCAAGCCGGCGCAAAAGCCGTGATCCAGCCCGGCGGTTCGATGCGTGATGCGGAAGTAATCGCGGCGGCGGATGAACATGGGTTGGCGATGGTGTTCACCGGGTATCGGCACTTTAGACATTGAGCCTGTAGCTGGTAGCGTGTAGCCAGTAGCAAAAACGCGCCCTTGGGCGCACCATCAAGCTACCAGCTACTGGCTACTGGCTACCAGCTAGAGGAAAATCATGAAATTATTAGTCATCGGTTCCGGCGGACGCGAGCACGCGCTGGCTTGGCGTCTAGCGCAGGGAGCGCGCGTGCAAAAAGTTTTTGTCGCGCCGGGTAATGCCGGTACGGCGCTGGAAGACGGCGTGGAGAATGTTGCCATCACCGGCATTCCTGAACTGCTCGCCTTCGCCCAAAAAGAGGGCATCCACTTCACCGTGGTCGGCCCGGAAGCGCCGCTGGCGGCGGGTGTGGTGGATGCCTTCCGCGCCGCCGGGTTGAAAATATTCGGGCCGACGCAAGCTGCCGCGCAGCTCGAATCCTCCAAGGATTTCGCCAAGCGTTTCATGGTGCGTCACAACATCCCCACCGCATTTTTCGAGACCTTTAGCGACATCGCGCCAGCCAAAGCATATGTCGAGGATTATGTTTCGAGGCATGGCGCGCCCATCGTCATCAAGGCCGACGGCCTCGCGGCGGGCAAGGGCGTGGTGGTGGCGATGAGCAAGGATGAGGCGTTCGCCGCGATAGACATGATGCTGTCTGATAATAAATTAGGCGACGCAGGGGCACGCGTGGTGGTCGAAGAATTTCTCGCGGGCGAGGAGGCCAGCTTCATGGTCATGGTGGATGGCAAACATGTGCTGCCACTGGCCACCAGCCAGGATCACAAGCGCTTGCTGGATGGCGACCACGGCCCCAACACCGGCGGTATGGGCGCTTATTCGCCTGCACCCGTGGTCACGCCGGAGCTCCATGCACGTGTGCTGCGCGAAGTGATTCATCCGGTAGTGCGCGGCATGGAGCAGGAAGGCCACTCCTACACTGGCTTTCTATATGCCGGTCTGATGATAGATGCACAAGGCAATTACAAGGTACTGGAATTCAACTGCCGCATGGGCGATCCGGAAACACAGCCCATCATGTTACGCCTGCAGAGTGATCTTTCTGTGCTGATGGAGCATGCTGTCACCGGTACGCTGGATAAAGTAGAAGTGGAATGGGACAGGCGCACCGCGCTCGGCGTGGTGCTTGCTGCCGCCAATTATCCTGACACGCCGCGCAAGGGCGATGTCATCAGCGGCTTGCCGAAAAAGCTGGAAGATGCGCACATATTCCATGCCGGCACTGCCATGCAGGATGGCAATGTGGTAACCAATGGTGGGCGTGTGTTATGCGTCACCGCGCTGAGCGACACGGTAAAAATGGCGCAGAAACGCGCTTATGAAATTGCCGATGCCATACACTTCGACGGCTGTCAGATGCGGCATGACATTGGCTATCGTGCCGTCTCTGCCAGAAAATAATTGCGCCGACCTGCCGCATCGTTCCGTTGCATTGCCGCACCTTATGCAATGCGCTGAACATGGCTCTGGTTTCCACCAGCGCCAATCGCAGCGGCCATCACCCGGCGCGCACTTACGCTCAATGTCTGCGGCTGTTCGGAAAGCAGGCATGGGTATTACTGGGGAAAGTGGGCAAGCGAAGAAAATAATCCATAATATGAAAATGGTTAAGTGGTAAAATTATCCGAAATTAAATATGAAACAAACCGGAGGAAGTCATGGATAGCGCCGCAGTCAAAAAGTATTTGTTCGATTTGCAGGACTCAATTATTGCTGGCATCGAGCAGGTAGATGGCAAGAAATTTCTGCGCGATAGCTGGCAGCGCCCGGAAGGCGGCGGCGGACGTAGCTGCATACTTGAACAAGGTAACGTGCTGGAACGTGGCGGAGTAGCTTTTTCCCATGTCTTGGGTGACAAGATGCCGCCGTCTGCCACCGCGCATCGCCCTGAGCTGGCTGGACGTCGCTGGGAAGCCATGGGCGTGTCGCTGGTGTTCCATCCACGCAATCCCTACGCACCTACCATGCATATGAACGTGCGCATGTTCATGGCGATGAAGGACGGTGCTGAAACAGTGTTCTGGTTCGGCGGCGGCATGGATTTAACACCCTATTATGGCTTTGAAGAAGACGCCAAACATTTTCATCAGACCTGCAAAGATGCCCTTTCACCGTTCGGTGCGGACCTGCACCCCAAATACAAAAAATGGTGCGACGAATATTTTTTTATCAAACACCGCAACGAACCGCGCGGGGTGGGCGGCATCTTCTTTGACGACTTGAGCGAGCCGGATTTTTCTACTGCGTTCGCCATACAACAAAGCGTGGGCAATCATCTGCTGTCCGCTTACGTGCCCATTCTCGAACGCCGCAAGGACACACCCTATGGCGAACGCGAGCGTGACTTCCAGCTCTATCGGCGCGGTCGCTATGTCGAATTTAACCTGGTGATCGACCGCGGCACTATCTTCGGCCTGCAAAGCAATGGCCGCACCGAGTCTATCCTGCTATCCATGCCACCGCTGGTAACATGGCGCTATGACTGGCATCCGGAAAAGGGCACGCCTGAAGCGAAACTGTATGAAAAATTTTTGGTACCCAAGGATTGGGTATAAAATGAAACGACCCGCTGCGAAGCGGGTTTTTTGTTGGGGGAGCGGCGATGGGAAGATTAACAGAATTCACTAAGGTAGTATGTGCTTCATGCCATAGGGAGCATAGCAATGCTCCCGCCCCAGTCGGGTCACCCGCTAATTTTTATCTGCGCGTTGATAACATCAGCAGTGCGCTATGCGTGACCTGCCATAACAAATAACGCTGGGGCTGGAATTATCCCATCGTCAACACGATCTTGCCCATCACCCCGCCCTGCTCAATCTGGCGGTGCGCCTGTGCCGCTTCTTCCAGCGGCAATATCTTGTTCACCAGCACACCGATCTTGCCCGCTTCCACGAGTCGCGCACCTTGTTCCAGTATCTTGCGTTGGCGCACACGTTCGTCGTGCAGCTTCATCACTTGCGGGGCGAGCATCAGTTCGTAGCACAATGACAGGTTGCGCAGACGCGCCAGTTGCACGTCGGCAAGCTGCAGCGGCGTGGCCAGCAGGCTGACCACCTTGCCGCCGACGCGACAGGCTGCGAACGAGCGCAGAAAGGTATCGCCGCCCACGGTGTCGAACACCACGTCCACTCCTTTGCCATTTGTCCAGCCCAGCGCTTCCTGCACGAAATCCTGCTCGCGGTAATTAATAATTTTAGCGGCGCCCAAGCCTTGCGTTAGCCCGGCCTTCCTGGCATCGCTCACCGTCACTGCAATGCGCGCACCGAGATGGTGAGCAAGTTGTGTGGCGATGTGTCCCACCCCACCGGCGGCAGCATGTATCAGAATGGTTTGTCCGGCTCGCAGGTTCACTCGCTCGATCAGCGCTTCCCATGCCGTGATCAGCACCAGCGGCAAGGCAGCACTTTCTACCAGATTTATATTGACAGGTTTTGCGGCGCAGTAATCTTCATGCAGCGTGGTGTATTCCGCATAGCAGCCCGGCTCATCACCTATACCTCCGTTGCAGAAATATACCGCGTCACCCACTTTGAAACGTGTCACCGCGCTGCCGGCCGCTTCCACTATGCCCGCGCCGTCACAGCCGAGGATGACGGGCAGCTTGTCCGGATAATAAGCGGGCTTGACGCGTAATTTGGTGTCCAGCGGATTGACTCCTGCGGCAGCCAGCTTCACCCGCAGATGGTGTGGCGAAGATAATTCCGGTTTTTCGATTTCGCGCAGGTGCAGCACGTCCGGGCTGCCTGCGGCGGTCATTAAAATGGCTTTCATCGTAGCTTGTCAACGTGAGTCATAAGTGCGTCTATGCTAAACTCTCTACGTCAATTTAGCGAGACTATGGCTATGTCTGGAAACACACTCGGCACTTTGTTCTGCGTCACTTCCTTTGGCGAATCGCATGGCCCGGCTATCGGTTGCGTGGTGGACGGGTGTCCACCCGGAATGGAAATGTCAGCCGAGTATATTCAGCACGAGCTGGATAGGCGCAAGCCCGGCACCTCGCGCCATGTCACCCAAAGGCACGAATCGGACACCGTGGAGATACTCTCCGGCATATTCGAAGGCAAGACTACCGGCACACCGATCGCGCTGCTGATCCGCAATGAAGACCAGCGCAGCAAGGACTACGGCAACATCGCCGACAGCTTCCGTCCGGGTCATGCCGACTACACCTACTGGCAGAAATATGGCATCCGCGATTATCGCGGCGGTGGCCGGGCATCTGCGCGCGAGACGGCGGTGCGCGTGGCGGCCGGAGCCATCGCCAAGAAATGGTTGCACGAGCGTCACGGCGTGGTGATACGCGGCTACATGGCGCAACTGGGTGAAGTCATCGTGCCGTTCAAGAGCTGGGATGGAGTCAACAGCAATCCTTTCTTCGTTGCCGATGACAGCTATGTTGCACAGCTGGAAAAATACATGGACGCCCTGCGCAAGTCCGGTGATTCCATAGGCGCAAAACTAACCGTCGTGGCGGAGAATGTGCCGGTGGGCTGGGGCGAGCCGGTGTATGACCGCCTCGATGCCGAGATCGCCTATGCGCTGATGAGCATCAATGCGGTCAAGGGTGTGGAGATCGGCGCGGGCTTCGGCTGCGTGACACAACATGGCACAGAACATAGCGACGAAATGACCCCGCAAGGTTTTTTATCCAACAACGCCGGAGGAATACTGGGCGGCATCTCCACCGGGCAGGACATCGTGGCGCACGTTGCCATCAAGCCCACATCCAGCATCCGCCTGCCAAGACGCTCGATCAACAAGCAGGGCGAAGCAGTGATGGTCGAAACGCATGGCCGCCACGATCCCTGCGTCGGCATCCGCGCCACGCCGATCGCCGAAGCGATGCTGGCGCTGGTGCTTGTGGATCACGCGCTGCGTCATCGCGCGCAGAATGCGGATGTGGTTTGTGCCACGCCGAAAATTCCTGGCAAGCCGGCGTAAGAAAATTGAACCTAAAAACCGTAGTTCAAGCCACAGAGAGCACAGAGAGCACAGAGAGCACAGAGGACACAGAGAAAGACTAGTTTCCCCCACCTTTCTTTTGCACACCCCAAAGGTGAATAGTTGTCGTGTCTCAATCGTTTGCTTTTCCTCTGTGATCTCTGTGGCCAACTGCTTTTTCTAGGTTGAAATGTTATTTGCGCTGATAAAGATAATAGCGTTCGGACTTGTCTCCGCGACGGCCACCTGTCCACAACACTTGCCAATTTCCTGTTTGCTGATCTGTTTTCGATAGATTGCCCTGCGTCAGCAGAAGGTCACAATTCCCCTCCCCGCCCCGCTTCGTCAGAATATTTCCGAAATAGTGCAGCATGGCTTTTTGCCCGTCGCCCAGATAGCGACTGGCGATGCAATCATATTTCGCGGGCAACGCCTTACTCAGTGCGGCCACCATGCCGCGATAGCTCTTGCCGCTGTCCAGCCACGGCAACCACAGCGTCATGGCGAGCGCCCACAGCAAAGTCACGCCGCTGGCCCAATTGATGACAGCGCGGCGCATGGAGCGCCCTACGCGCCATACTATAACCACCCACAGCACCGTAAAAACCAGCGCAATCCAGAACGGCGCGTCATGGAACGCCGGTTCGAAACCGGGATGATAGTCTTTCAGCCAGCGCGTGATCTTGGCGCGGTTGTCCAGCAGCAAGCCACCCCATCCCCACCACATCAGGATGACTATGAAGCCGAAAGTCATGATGCCGAACCAGTCCAGCGCATTGGCGGCGCCGCGACGCAGCGTGGGCAACGCTGCGGTAGCGAGCAGGGCAAGCGGCAACAACATCGGTAGCGCGTACACTTCCTTGATGTTGGGTACCACGCTCAGCGTGACCAGCATCACCATAAAGCTTACCAGCAGCAACTGGAATTCTGCTTCATGCAGCACTTTTTGGCGCGCCCACCACACGACCCATGCGGCTAGCGGCAAAGCGGGCCAGGCGAGCCAGGGCAATGTCTTCAGGTAATAAAGCGCTCCGGCATAGTGGCCGCCGCGCGCGTAGTCGAGCCAGCGGCCAATGTTGAGCGTCCACATCCACTCCATGAACAACTGCGGTGAATGTCGGTACAGCAGGTAAGGCCAGACAGTCAGCCATGGCAGGACAAATAACAGCGCGATGCCCAGACTTTCAAGAAATGAACGTGTGCGCCAGGCGCGGAATAACAACAATAGCGCGCCGATGAGCAGAAATATCACCGGCGCGATGAAGCCCTTGGCCATAAAGCCGATGCCTATGCCGCTGCCGAGCAGGATGCCCGCGCGCAAGGCGCGGCGATGGCTTAGGGCAAAGCCATATATCATCATCGCGAAACCGGTCAACAAGGCCAGGTCGGTAATAAGCTCGTGGGCGCGCACCAGCAGGCCCAGACAACCGATCAAAATGATAGCCGCCGACCAGCCGCGTCCGGCACCGAACAGCTCGCGACCAGCCAGACCCGTGAACAGCAAGGTCAGGGCGGTATAAAAACCGCTCGCCAGGCGCGCGCCGTCATGCAGCGCCAGCAAGGGGGAAAATAATTTCGCGAATAGCGCAGCGGTGATGTAGAACAGCGGCGGCTTGTCCATGTAGGGCTCGCCGGCCAGCGTGGGGACTAACCAGTCGCCGCTTTGCAGTATGTGGTAGATCAGCCCGAAACTATACGCTTCGTCAGGCTTCCACGGGTCATGCCCAATCAGCCCGGTGCCTACCCATACCGCACACAGCAACCCCAGCAACCAGGCTTTGGCTGGCGTGATGGTGTGCTCTTGTGTCGGGAAGTAGGAAAACATCGAGGTGAACTTATTCCAGGATTTTGATGCGCTGTTCAGATTTGACTGCCCGGCAGGTAAGCAGGATTTTCATCAAAATTTCCATGCTGCCAGAGTCACCCCTTTGAAATTTTAAACAAAAAAGGCAGCGTCGGCTGCCTTTCAGTTGTTACTTTCTGTTTGCTTGCATCAGGCGGCAGCTTTTGCACCGGGCTTGGCGTATTTTTGGTTGAATTTTTCAATGCGGCCAGCGGTATCCACAATTTTCTGCGTGCCGGTATAAAACGGATGGCATTCCGAACAGACTTCCACACGCAACGGCTTGATCGTTGTGGATCGGGTTGTGAACTTGTTGCCACAGCTGCAAGTAACGGCAATCTCGTCGTACTTTGGATGGATGTCGGCTTTCATTTTTCTTCCTTGCTAAAAATTGGGGTGGCATGCCCTACGCACGCACAGGGTCGCGAATTATCCATTAAAGACGCTTTTTTCGCAAGAACCATGCTCCTCCAGCAAAAAGTGTTGCGCTTGGAATTTGAAACCGCGACAATCCAAACGAGGTATCCATTGATCAATTAACCGGGCAGCCCGATTTCTGCCGAACAGGACAAATTATGCAAACACCGAAACAAAATGACCTGGCAGACGCAACCAGCCCGCCATCGATCAAGCGCCCCCTGTGGCCGAAGCTGCTCACGGCGGTAGTTCTACTGGTGGTTACGGTAGTCTTTATCTCGCTCCTGCCGCGCGGATTTTCGCAAGACTTCTCGCTTATCGGCAAAGGAGAAAACATTATAGTCATGGTTCATAACCCGCATTTCGTCGATAGCGGGAACAATATGAGCACGATAAGCATAACTTTGAGAGATGAATATAAGGGGCGCGTTACATTTCTCGTTGCCGACCTTTTTATCACTCAAGGGAAGGAATTTATCAAGACTTACGATATTGAAGATGCAACGGCATTGGTTTTCTTTGCGCCCAATGGAGAAAAAATAAAAGTACTTTACGGCCAGCAAAGCGTAGAGTCGTTACGAAAAAATATGGATAGTGCCTTTCATTTCTGAGCAGCGCTTACATATCATCCAGCAACCGGCCGCCTATCGCCCAACTTTCATCCGGCAACTCATCAAAAGCGATGTAGGTATAGGACTTCGGTTTATGCGCAACACGCTCAAGCGTGTCGGTGATTTCTGTTGCGATTTGTTGCTTCTGATCGCGGCTAAGCGTACCGGCAATGCGGATGTTGACGTAAGGCATGATGTACTCCCCTGTTTTGGTTAGAAATAGCGCATGAACATTTCATGCGCCTCCTTATTTAAAATCTCCCCACAAAGTCTGTAGAGTGGCGATTCCAGCCATGGCCGCTGTCTCGGTTCGCAGCACGCGCGCGCCTAAACGGATGGGGATGAAACCGATCTGCTGCGCGAGCTGCGCTTCATCTTCGCTGAAGCCGCCTTCCGGTCCGATCAGCAGCGTGATTGTCCCCTGCGGCTGCGGTTGCTCGTGCAGCGTGGTGGCGGCGTGCGGCAGCAGGATAAATTTGCTGCCCGGCATATCGCGCATGGCCGCCAACCAGGCGCTTAGCTCCTGCGGGGCGTGAACTTTAGGCAACACGTTCCTGCCGCATTGTTCACAGGCCGCAATGGTGACGCTGTGCCAGTGTTCGATGCGCTTTTCAGCGCGCTCAGCGGACAGCTTTGCCACGCTACGCTGGGTCTGCACCGGCTGTATTTCGGTAGCGCCGAGTTCGGTCGCCTTTTGCACCACCCAATCCATCTTTTCGCTGCTGCACATCGCTTGCGCCAGCACGATGTGTAAGGGCGATTCGCGGTTGACTGTGCAGACTTGCAGTTTCCCCAGCACTACCCTCTTCCCGCTTATCTCACAAATAATGCCGTGCAGTTCAATACCCGCTCCATCGAATAGCTGCACGACATCATTCACGCGCAAGCGCAACACCCGGCTGGCATGGTGCGCGGCTGCCGGGGGTAGCTCAAACGGGGCATTGACGGACAGCGGCGGGGGGCAATAGAAGCGCGGTATGGACATGGGCAGGCTAAATTATAGTGGGACTGGGGTGATAGTCCTGGAAACGACCATTATGCGCAACACTCTGCTGATCCTGTGTCTGCTGGTTCGGGTGAAATTCTGCAACGTCATAAATCGAGCCCCTGTTAAGGTTGAAAGCGGTCAACTGCCGTTTTTAGGATAATATACTGCCCTGAAAATTGATGTAAGGAGAGAATTGTGGTGAGTTTGCAACCGCCCGTCTGCGATTTCGGCTGGAAGGCACGTGAGTTTAACTTGCCGGGTGTGGATGGTCAGCACTATACCCTGAACAATACGCGCGGCAAGAACGGCCTGCTGATTATGTTTATCTGCAACCATTGCCCCTACGTAAAATCCATACGCGACCGTATTGTGCGCGACACGCGCGAGTTGCTGCCATATGGCATTAACAGCATCGCCATCATGTCGAATGATCCCGCAGAATATGAGGAAGATTCTTTTGAGAATATGAAAAAAGTGGCTCAGCAATACGCCTACCCATTCCCCTACGTATGGGATGAAACGCAACAGGTAGCCAAGGATTATGGTGCAGTTTGTACGCCGGACTTCTTTGGTTTCAACGCCAGGCTGGAATTGCAATATCGCGGCCGGCTGGATGCTTCACGCAAGGACGCTGTGGCAAACGCGCCGCGCGACTTATTCGATGCCATGGTGCAAGTAGCGCAAACCGGCCAAGGCCCGGCGGAGCAAATCGCCGGTATGGGCTGTTCCATTAAATGGAAAATGTAGCGTGACGGCTAACCCGACCATAAGCCCCACCATGAAAGCGGTGATGGCGGCGGTCAAGCTGGTGTCCGCAGAAGAGATTATGCCGCGCTACATGAAAGTGGCACACCAGCACAAGAACGACGGCAGCCTGTGCACCGAGGCCGATCTCGCCGCACAGGAAGCGCTCACGCACAAGCTGCAAGCCATACTCAACGTGCCGTTAATCGGCGAGGAGATGAGCGAGGAACAGCAAGTGGCGATATGGGCAGACGGGTTGCAGACGGTGTGGTGTATCGACCCGATAGACGGGACGTCCAATTTCGTGCGCGGCTTGCCTTATTTTGCTGTTTCGGTCGCGCTGATCCGCGCAGGAAAGAGTGTGCTGGGTGTGGTGTATGACCCGGTTACAGATGAAATGTTTGCGGCCGAACGGGGGCGGGGCGCGTTCCTGAATGGCGACAGGCTGCTTGGCCGTACCACCGCCACCTCGTTGAGCGGTGCGCTGGCCAACGTTGACATGAAACGGCTGGATGGCAAGCTGGCGGCCAGGCTTGCCGGTAATCCGCCGTACTGTTCGCAACGCAACTTTGGTGCCAGCACTCTGGATTGGTGCTATACCGCTGCCGGGCGTTATGACGTGTATTTGCACGGCGGCCAAAAGCTGTGGGATTATGCCGCCGGCTCACTGGTGTTGCTGGAAGCGGGCGGCCAAATGTGCAGTCTGGATGCTGATGATTTTGCCCAAGGCAATGTGTGGCAACGTTCGGTGATCGCCTCGCTGGACGCTCATCTGTTTGACGAATGGAAAAGCTGGTTGCGTGCGCAGCAATAGTCGCCGCCCCTGACAGGATGTTGAAATAATCATCGCGAAAGGCAGTTGCCGTGAAAATATTGATACTCGGGGCAGGGCAGGTCGGCTCGACAGTGGCGGAAAGCCTGGTTGGCGAAGCCAACGATATCACCGTGGTCGATACTGATGCGGCGAAACTGCGCTTGCTGCAGGATCGCCTTGATCTGCGCACCCTGGTGGGGAATGCCTCCCACCCTTCCGTTCTGAAACAGGCCGGCATTGAGGATGCCGACATACTGCTGGCAGTGACCCAAAGCGATGAAGTCAACATGGTGGCCTGCAAACTTGCCGCCAGCCTGTATAACACCCCAACCAAGATCGCGCGCATCCGCGCTACCGATTATCTGGAGCATCCGGAGATTTTCGAAAAGGAAAATTTCTGTGTTGATTTTTCCATTTGCCCGGAACAAATACTCACCGAGTACATCTGCAAGCTGATCGAGTTTCCAGAAGCCCTGCAAGTGCTGGAATTTGCCGACGGGCAGGTGTCACTGGTGGCGGTGCGCGTTTTTCAAGGCGGCCCGTTGGTGGGTAATGCATTGCGCAACTTGCGCGCCAACTTGCCACATATTGATGCGCGCGTCGCGGCAATTTTCCGCCAGGACAGGCCGATTATTCCGGAAGGTGACACCCTGATCGAGGCAGGGGACGAAATATTTTTCATTGCCGCGACCGAGGACATCCGCGCAGTAATGAAAGAACTGCGCCGTATGGACAAGCCGACCAAACGTGTAATGATAGTGGGCGGCGGCAATATCGGGCGCAGGCTGGCACTGGCGCTGGAACGGGATTATCAGGTCAAGCTCATTGAATATAACAAGAGGTTCTGTGAAAGCCTGGCAGGCGAATTGACCCATACGCTGGTACTGAATGGCGACGGCACCGATGAAAACCTGTTGGCTGCCGAGCATGTGGCAGATGTAGACGTGTTCTGCGCGCTGACCAATGATGACGAGAACAACATCATGTCGTCATTGTTGGCCAAGAAAGGCGGGGCGCGCAAGGTGGTCGCACTGATCAACCGCAGCGCATATGTCGAATTGGTGCAGGGCGGGCAGATCGATATCGCGCTATCCCCGGCTCACGTCACCATCGGTTCGCTGCTGGCTTATGTGCGTCAGGGTGACGTGGCGGTAGTGCATTCGCTGCGGCGCGGCGCAGCTGAGGCGCTGGAGCTGGTGGTGCATGGCGACCGCCAGTCATCAAAAGTGGTGGGGCGGCGCATTGATGAGATTGATCTGCCCAAGGGCGCAACGATAGGCACGATTGTGCGCGGCCAACAGGTCATCATGGGACACCACGACGCGGTGATCGAGGCGGGCGACCATGTCATTGTGTTTGTGATTAACAAGAAAATGATCGGCAAGATCGAGCGGCTATTTCAGGTTGGCCTGGGATTCTTCTGATGCTGCGTTCGCTGACAGTTGTCCACACGCTGGGCTTGATGTTAATCATGTTCAGCGCAACTTATATCTTGCCCATTTTTACCTCGTTGATTTACCAAGATGGCGCGCTGGTGGATTTTGTCCTGGCGATGGGGGTGACACTTGCCTCCGGATGCCTGATGTGGCTGCTGACGCGCCGTTTCAAGGGTGAGCTGTCCCTCCGCCATGGCTATTTGCTGGTCGTGATGATGTGGACGGCGATGCCGGTATTTGCCACCTTGCCGTTGCTGCTGGTGATTAACGGTTTGTCGTTTACCGATGCCTATTTTGAAACCATGTCAGGTATGACCACGACCGGCGCAACCGTGCTGACCAGACTGGATTTCTTGCCGCCCTCCATCAACCTGTGGCGCCACGAATTGAACTGGGTCGGCGGCATGGGCATCATCGTGCTGGCAGTGGCCATTCTGCCCTTGCTGGGCGTCGGTGGCCGCCAGTTGTTCAAGGCTGAAACACCTGGCCCGATGAAGGATGCCGCGCTGACCCCGCGCATTACTGAAACGGCGCGCAACCTATGGCTGGTGTATGTCGGCATTACTGTGGCTTGCATCATGTCGCTAAAGGTGGCTGGTATGTCCTGGCTGGATGCAGTTTGCCACGCCTTTTCTGCGATGGGACTGGGCGGTTTTTCCACGCATGATGCAAGCATCGCTTTTTTTGATTCACCGGCCATCGAGTTGGTGCTGATCGTGTTTATGCTGCTGGCGGTAATGAATTTCGCCACGCACTTTCTGGCCGTACATGAAAAAAGTTTGTGGCCATATTTTCGGGATGCGGAAGGGAAAGCCAGTATCGCCCTGATATTGGGTAGCTGTATAGTAATTGCCCTCTTTTTGTGGTGGAAGGACACCTACACCGGTTTCTGGACAGCATTGCGCTACGCCTCGTTCAATCTGGTTTCCATTAGCACCAGTTCCGGCTTCGCTAATGCCGACTTTAACTTGTGGCCGATTTTTGCTCCACTGTGGATGATGTTTCTGGCGTGCATTGCTCCCAGCTCCGGTTCCACTGGTGGCGGCATTAAGATGATTCGCACCCTGATCTTATTCAAGCAGGCCGGGCGAGAATTCCTCCGGCTGTTGCATCCGGCTGTTATCAACCCGATGAAAATTGGCGGTCTTGTCGTGGCCAACAATATTGTACTTTCGGTGCTGGGTTTTATTTTCCTGTACTTCATGAGCGTGGTCACGCTGACATTTACTTTGCTGATCAGCGGACTGGATTTCATTACCGCGTTTTCAGCGGTACTGGCGTGCATCAATAATTTCGGCCCAGGCTTGGGGCAAGTGGGGCCAGCCAGCAACTATGGAGGGCTCACGGACTTCCAGACCTGGGTGTGTACTCTGGCCATGCTGATCGGACGGCTGGAAATTATTACCCTACTGATTATTTTTACCCCGCGCTTTTGGCAGCGTTAATCAAAAAATCAGTTAACACTCTGGGTGGAATGCGGTAGCATCCAAGTCTGGGGTTCGAGGGTTCTCGGACAGGATGTAGAATGCGGGATAGGTAGTTCAATAATTTCGGGAGATTGCGTGTGGACGAAAACATGCCACTATCGGGGATCAAGGTGGTGCTTATTGATGATAGCAATACCATCCGCCGTAGCGGGGAGATTTTCCTGAAACAAGCCGGCTGTGAAGTCGTGCTGGCAGAGGATGGATTTGACGGCCTTTCCAAAGTGGTCGATAACAAGCCGGATGTGATATTCGTGGACGTCATGATGCCAAAACTGGACGGCTATCAGACTTGTGCCCTAATCAAGAATCATCAGGATTTTAAACATACGCCCGTTATTATGCTGACCAGCAAGGACAGCCTGTTTGACCGCGCACGCGGCAAACTGGTCGGATCGGATCAATACTTGACCAAGCCTTTCAGCAAAAAAAATTTGATCGAGGCGGTAGTGGCGCATACCCAACAAACACAAAAGGAGGAAAATTATGGCCATTAAAAAAGTGCTGGTTGTGGACGATTCGCCAACAGAGCGCCACATTATTGGCGAGATACTCACCAAGCAGGGTTTGGAGGTGGTGTTTGCGGAAGATGGCGAAACGGGAGTGGCCAAAGCCAAAACAGAAATGCCCGATCTGATTGTGATGGACGTGGTAATGCCTGGCCTGAATGGCTTTCAGGCCACGCGTGCGATCACCAAAGACGCGGCGACGCAGCACATCCCGGTCATTCTTTGCACCACAAAGGGACAGGAAACCGACAAGGTTTGGGGTATGCGCCAAGGCGCCAAGGATTATGTGGTCAAGCCGGTAGATGCCGCCGAGTTGCTTGGCAAGATTGCGGCACTGGGGTAGCTCGTGTCCAAACGTCTCAACCTGCGCGAATTTCAGCAGAACATACTCGACCGCATCCAGCAAAACGAGGTGGCGGGTGATCGCGCTTCCACTTTGGGGATACAGATGGGACAGGGTTTGTGGCTGATAGAAATGCAAGACATCGGCGAAGTGCTGCCAATACCGCCTGTGACACCGGTGCCACTCACCCAGCCGTGGTATCGGGGGGTGGCTAATGTGCGCGGCAATTTATACGGTATAGCCGATCTGGCAGCATTTATGGGCCAAAGCGAAACACCGGGTGTGGGGCAAGGCCGCGTCCTGTTGGCCGCGCAGAAATTTGCCTTTAACGCCGGCTTTCTGGTGACACGTGTGCTGGGGCTGCGCGATGTAACAAGCTGGCAGCGCGAAGAGAAAGACGGGGAAGCATACTACAAGGATGAACAGGGGCAGATGTGGCGCAAATTGGATGTGGCACAGCTGTTGCAGCAGCCGGATTTTTTACAAATAGGGATATAAACTAAAAAACTCAGTTAGCCACAGAGAACACAGAGATCGCAGAGGAGAAACAAGCGGTTATCACGAACGCGAATCACCTTTCGGGTGAGTCTGCGAAACAGGGAGAAATCATTTCTTTCTCTGTGTTCTCTGTGAACTCTGTGGCTTGAATTACGGTTTTTAGGATAAATCCCCCTCGAGGAAGGAAATATAGAATGGCATTCAAACTACCTACGATCAAGCGGCCCCAAGAGATTAAAAAATCACAAGAACCAGCCGGGCAGGATGATGGCGCATCCCGCATCCCGTTAATCAACAAACTTCCGGCGGCCAAGCAACTGCAAGTGTTGGTCGGCACACTGGCCGTGTTTTTGTTGTTGGTTGTGATCGCGGCTTACTTTGATAACCGCGCTGCTGCGCATGGTACGCGCTATGTGACGGAATCATCCAGGTTGCTGATGTTGTCACAACGCATGGCAAAAGCGGCGGAGCGAAGCTTGTCCGGTGATTACCTGGCGTTCGAGGAGTTAGTCCAGAGCCGTGAAGCAGTGACTTCCATTTTGACCCTGCTCGACCAGGGTGACAGCAGCCTGCCGGCCACCAGTGGCAAGGCGCGTGCGGCGTTAAATGAATTGACAGTGCATGCCAACAAGACACTGGCTGACACACTAGTCGTGGAAGAAGGCCGCCCAGGATTGGTGACGGTAAGTCGCTCAATCGCGACATTTGATGTGGTAGGGCCAGAGCTGCGCGATCTGGCGGAGAAGCTGGCGGCGCGATCGGCGGGCGCGCAAAAAGATCGTGCGGTGCATTTCAGCCTGTTGGTGGAGCGTATCGCTAAGGACGCCGCTTCCATGTTGGGCGAAATAACGATCGCACAGGTGGGCGCGCTCGGCGGGGATACGATCGAGGCAGGCGAAGTGTTGGCGACTTTCCCGGCGGGCGATGCGCTGATAAGCAGCATTAATGAGCTGTTCGATAGCTACCGTATTTCTGGCGAAGCAATTATCGGGCAGGCGCAAAATCTGCTCGGCGCGAAACGCGCCGGGAAGGCGATTTTTGAGGACAGTGAGCAACTGCTGGAACAGTCGCAGAAGTTGCTCGGGGCATATGAGGCCGACCTGTCCAACCGTGTCACCGGCTATGTGATGATGGTGGCCGGCATCATGGTGCTGGCGTTGCTGTTGCTGTCGGTCAAGGTGTATATGGATGACTCAAGGCGGCGCACGCTGGGAGCGGAGCGCACCAACCGCCGCAATCAGGACGCGATTCTGCGCCTGATGAATGAGATGGGCGACTTGGCCGACGGCGACCTGACAGTCAAGGCGACGGTATCGGAGGACATTACCGGTGCGATTGCAGACTCGGTAAATTACACCACTGACGAGTTGCGTAAATTGGTATCCGGCATTACCACCGTGTCCGAACAGGTTACGCGAGCGGCGGCGGCCGCGGATCAAATTTCAAAAGTCCTGCTGGACGCCACGCAGAAACAGTCGGCGGGAATCCAGTCTGCGGGCGAGGCGGTGGGGCTGATAACCAAATCCATTCAAGAGGTGGATGCCGGTGCCGCGCAGTCCCTGCAAGTGGCGCGCCGCACTTTGAAAGTGACGGAAGAAGGAACGCAGGCGGTGCAGAACACCATTGCTGGCATGGACGAGATTCGTCAACAGATTCAGGAAACATCCAAGCGTATCAAGCGACTGGGCGAAAGTTCACAGGAAATCGGCGAAATCGTGGAACTGATTTCCGACATTACCGAGCAAACCAACGTGCTGGCGCTGAACGCCGCCATTCAGGCGGCGTCGGCCGGCGAGGCGGGCCGGGGCTTCTCGGTGGTGGCTGCCGAAGTGCAGCGCCTGGCGGAGCGTTCGGCCGAGGCGACCAAACAAATCAGTGCGCTGGTGAGAACTATTCAGGGCGATACGCAGGATGCGGTGGCAGCGATGGAGAGAAGCACCAACGGGGTGGTAGAAGGCGCCAAGCTGTCTAATGTTGCGGGACAATCGTTGCGCGAAATTGAGCAGGTTTCGCAGGAACTGGCCGGACTGATCGGCAGCATCTCGGTTTCCACCCAGGTACAGACCGATATGGCGCATGACGTGGCCGCCACCATGACGGATATCCTGCGCATCACCGGGCAAACAACAGAGGGCACCAAGCGCACCGCCGCTTCGATCGCTGAGCTGGACAACCTGGCAACCGGCCTGAAAGCCTCTGTCTCCGGCTTCAAGCTGTAACCGGAGCCGCGCAGCACAATGAGCCAACCTGCGCAATTTAATCCGCTGCCGCTGCTGTCGGTGATGCCCGGGATAACCGATTCACTGGATCGGGTGGGTCGCGATCTGGAGCAATATTTCGCCGCTCCCGCAACAGGTCAGGATGTCCTGCAAAATGCACTGGCCGAATTGCACCGTGTTTGTGGCGTGTTGCAGATGGTTACGCTGAACGGGGTCGCTGTATATGGCGGGGAAATAGAAAAGCTGCTGCAAGAGCTGGCCGCAGGGTCGCTGCCGCCTTCATCTGCCCACCGCGACATTATCCAGCGCTCGCTGATAGCCTTGACCCATTATCTGGATGCGCTAATCGACGGTGCCAGCAACGCCGCATTGCGCCTGTTTAACCCGTACCAGGAATTGCAGCAGGCACGTGGCGTGGAAATGTCGTTTGAAGTAGATCTTTTCTTCCCCGAATTGCAGGTCGAATTGCCCCCTTCGGTTTTGGATGTGCCGCAAGAATCGGCTGCGCAGCCGCGCATTAAAGCGGCGCGCAGCCAATATCAGCAGGCCTTGCTGAAATGGTTGCGCCAGAACAATCCGTCCGAGGCGTTACAGACTATGCGCACTGCAGTTGTGACAGTGATGGGCTGTGTGCCGCAGGATCAGCGCCGTGCTTTTTGGTGGATTGCCACCGGGCTGCTCGATTGCCTGATTTGCGATGGCTCGCCGCCCGGCTTGAACGCCACCGGCCTGCTGAGCCGCATTGACATGCAAATGAAATCTTTGCTTGAAGGGAGCCGGGCAGACAGCTATGCGACGACCCGCGAGATGCTGTATTTGCTGGCGCGCAGCCATGCGGTGAGTGAAATGGTGGACAGCATCAAGCAAGCTTATGCGCTGGACGATTACCTGCCTGATGAATCATCCCTCCCGCTTAGCGAAACCGCCCAAGTGCTCGACCAGATGCGCACCCAGCTTGGAGCGGCGCGGGAAGCATGGGAAAAATGTTTGCAGAGCGATGATGTCCGTGGTGATGGCACACGGGGTGCTGATACACGGGCGTGTCAGGACTTTATCGGGCAGGTGGATCAATTGCGCGCACTGGCCGAAGGTCTGGATCGCGATACCCTGCAATTCCTATGCAATCAAATACACTCCACCGCTGCACATTGCGACGATCCCGAACGTGCGCAGCGCATTGCCCAGGATATGGCGATGGCCATGCTGTTACTGGAAATCGGCATCGATCAGTATAACCACCTTGGCAGCAGTTATCACAGCCAGGCACGCATTCTGGGCCAGCGCCTGCAGTCGAGCATGATGCGGATGCCGGAGGACAGGGAACAGTTCGCCGAGGTGATTGCGCTGCATTCCGAAATGGAAAAACGCAAGATTTTGGCGCCGCTCGCGACCGAGATGCAGGGCAATTTGCAGCACGTTGAGCAGGCTTTGAACGTTTTCTTTAACGACCCAGGCAAACGTGAGGAAATTAACCATCTGGGCCGGCTGCTGCATCAGGTGCTGGCTGCCATGCGCCTGCTGGCATTAGACCAGGCCGAGCAGTTACTGGGTGTCCTGCAACAGACCATCGAGCGCTATGCGGCCGGAAGCAATCCTGCGCCGGCCGAAATGCGTGCCGTTGCTATCGCACTCAGTGCGATGGAGGCTTACGTACAAAATTTGGCGCAAGGGCAGAAGCCGGATGTGGCACCATTGCATTCCGCGCTGCAAGTTATGTTGGCCGCGCAACAACCGGCTGCCCCCACTGCGGTATCCCTCCCCAGCGCACGACCTCCCGCTGCAGCCCCCCTCACAGCGGCGGCCATCGCTATTGAAGCGGGGCGTGAGGACGATGAAGATATGCAAGAAGTGTTTCTGGAGGAGGCGCAAGAGGTGCTGGAGATATTGCGCACCAATCTGGAAATCAGCCAACTCCATATGGAAAGCCGCGAGCCATTAATCACTATCCGGCGCGGCTTCCATACCCTGAAGGGTAGTGGCCGTATGGTTGGATTGACTGATCTGGGCGAGGTGGCCTGGGTCATGGAGAGCGCCATGAACGTATGGCTGGATAAGGGCAAACCGGCCACCCCGGCTTTGCTGAAATTCATAGGCAATGCTGAACGGTTATTCCAAGCCTGGGTAGATAAGTTGGGCAAAAGTGAAGTTGCGCAGTTTGACTGCGCCGCTTTGCTTGCCACCGCGCAACAAATCACGGATGGTATCGAATTGGCGCCCACGGAGCAGCCGGCCATGGAGTTACAGCTTGCGCCTATCGCAGAGTCAGAGCCGGAACAGGCCTTTAAACTGGATATTGAGCCAGTGCCAGAGCCAACCCTTGAGGCGAAGCCAGAACCAGAACCGAGCTTTAAGTTAGATCTGGAATCTGTGCCCGATCTGACTTTTGAGCCAGAGCATGTATCTGAGATTGATGAGGCGATCAACATATCGCCTGAACTATTCAGCATCTCGACCGAGGAGGCGGCGCAAAATATGGCTGCATTAAAGGGCCACCTTGCCACCTTGCGAGAAAACGATCCACCTGTAATATCCTACGATTTTATGCGTGCCGCCCATACTCTGGCAGGGGTGCATCGTGCAATAGGATTTTTCGAGATAGCCGAACTCGCCCATGCCCTGGAATTATGGTTGCTGGCGCACATGGAGAGGCCATTCACCCTGGATGAAACGCAACTGGCCATACTGGGAAAGGTGGTATCCGCCCTGGATGGTATGGTTTTGGCGGTGCGCGATCATCAGGGATACCAAATACAGCCGGAACTGGTAAGCCAGTTGCAGGCTGACACGGCGAGGGAACCCGAGCAGACGGGGTTGCCGCCCGTGACAGAAATACCAATAGCGGAAACTGCGTTCCCGCAAGCGCAGATCGAAGTTGCGCAGCCTGTCAGCGGTGAACCCGTGGTGCAGGAAGCCGTGAGCGACCGTGTTGTACGGGATGACCTGGACGAACAGTTGCTGCCGATCTTTTTGGAAGAGGCGGACGATCTTTATGCACAAATTTCCAGCAATTTGCGCGCATGGATGGAGCTCCCGGGAGATGGGATGTATGGCCACCACCTGCAACGTACCCTGCATACCCTAAAGGGCAGCGCGCGAATGGTGGGTGCGATGCGGCTGGGTGAGCTGACCCATATTACCGAGGCCCACGTGGCTAAATACACGTCGCAGCATGATGCCGCCTTCTGGGAAAAGCTGGAAAGTTTCTTTGACCGTATTGGGAATACGCTGGAACAACTGCGCAGTGGCGCGCCTGCCCAAGCCATCGCGCCAACCCCAACCGAAACACAAGCCAAAATTGAAACACCGGAAATCGCCGCGCAGCCTTCCGGATTACCCGTATTTGAAGCAAGCGGGGGAGCCTTGGCCACGGCCATGTTGCGCATACGCTCTGACCTGGTGGATTCCCTGGTGAATGAAGCGGGTGAAATCAGCGTGGCCCGTTCGCGCATCGAAGGCGAACTGCGCGCCTTCAAAACCGGCTTGCAGGAACTGACCAAAAGCGCTGAACGGTTGCGTAAACAGTTGCGGGAAATTGAAATTCAGGCGGAAGGACAGATGCAGGCGCGCGTATCTGTGTCTCAAGAAACGGCGGAAAAATTCGATCCGCTGGAGTTTGACCGGTTTACCCAGTTTCAGGATTTGACGCGATCGATGAACGAAAGCGTGCATGACGTACAAACCATTCAGCAGGCATTATTACAAAATCTGGACGAAACAACCGCTGCCTTGACGGCACAAGCCCAGCTTAACCGCGAATTACAGCAAAACTTGATGTCGGTACGCATGGTGCCGTTTTCCACCATCAGCGAGCGTTTATATCGCATCATAAGGCGCACTGGCAAGGAACTGGGCAAGAAAGTTAATCTGGAATTGCGCGGCGGCGAAGTGGAGCTGGATCGCAGCATGCTGGAAAAAATGACCGCGCCATTTGAACACATATTGCGTAACGCCATCGACCATGGCTTGGAAAGCGCGGAAGAGCGCCTAGGAAACAATAAGCCGCCGATAGGCGAGATCCGCCTGTCGTTGCGGCAGGCAAATAATGAGGTGGAATTCGAATTTACCGATGACGGCGCCGGCCTGGATCTCGATCGTTTATACAAGAAAGCTTTGGAGCAGGGCATATTTGAAGAGAATGAAGTGGTGAGCGAAAGCCAGATCATGCAAGTGATATTTGCACCTGGGCTGTCGACCGCCAAAGGAGTGACTGAAACCTCCGGGCGCGGCGTGGGCATGGACGTGGTACGCAGCGATATTACATCTCTAGGCGGGCGCATCGATGTATTTTCCGAGCGCGGCAAAGGCAGCCGTTTTGTAATTCGCCTGCCGCTGACCCTGGCGGTGGCACAAACCCTGATGGCGCAAGCCGGTCATGCTATTTATGCGATCAACTCAGGCATGATAGAGCAGGTGCAGCAGATCAAACACGCGGGACTGGTCGACATCTATAACAAAAGGATGGTTGAGTGGAACGGCCATCATTATCCTTTATTCAATTTGCTGCGCTTGCTCGGCAATGAGGAATATCAGCCGGAAAGCCGCCCATACAATCCAGTATTGTTATTGCGCAGCGGCGAGCGGCGCATAGCGTTGCATGTCGATGAGATTATCGGCAACCAGGAGGTGGTGGTGAAAAACATCGGCCCGCAACTTGCGCGTTTGCCGGGTATCGCCGGGGCGACCGTTCTGGGCAATGGCAAAGTGGTGCTGATCCTGAACCCGATAGCGCTGGAGCAATACGTGTCGGGCGGGCGAACGACCGGCAAGCCGCGCGTGTCCGAGGTGTGCGCACTGCCACTGGCGGAGCAATACCAGTCGGGCATACGAATGACCGGCAAGGCCAAGGCGGCCGTGACGCCGGTGACGGTGGCGGCAGCCAAGTCGCTGGTGATGGTGGTTGATGATTCGCTCACCGTGCGCAAAGTGACCGGCCGCATGCTGGTGCGCGCAGGATACCAAATGGTGACCGCCAACGATGGCGTGGATGCGCTGGAAAAGCTGGAGGAATTTACTCCGGACGTGATGCTGCTGGACATCGAGATGCCTCGCATGGATGGTTTCGAACTGACCAAGCGCTTGCGCAGCGACCCAAGATACAAGAATATGCCTATCATCATCATCACCTCGCGCGCCGCCGAAAAGCACCGCTTATATGCGATGGAGCTGGGAGTTAACGCGTATCTTGGCAAGCCTTACCAGGAACTCGAATTGCTGGAGCATGTTAAGTTTTACTCGGCAGAGGCGTTGCATAACCACGCCAATTTCCACCGGGCGGAAGGATTGCTGCACCAGATCGCCAGCTTGATTTCCACGGAGACAGAGGGTTAGCGAATAACAACTGCCCCACCCAAATTGCTCTGATGGGGCAACCCTCCCTCTGGGGGGGCGAACCGCGCCGAGACCTGCCAAAAGAAGATAATCGCACCAGTCAGTATTAACGCATATACTGATCAGTAACTGTTAGCCGCTTTGAGACCAACTTCGGAAACCTACGAACCATGAAAATTTTACGCTACGTGTTTTTTCTCATAGCATTGTCGACCTCAAATCTCGCAGGCGCTCAATCGCTGCACAACAAAATGTTTGAACTTGTAGTTGCAGGAACGGAATGCAAGCAAGACTTAAATAACTGGCTTAACTGCAACTACAAGGTTGGTCAAAATTTAAAGTTCTCTATTAAAGACGCCGGCGGCAGTGATGAAGTTATTGCATTCCGTCATTCCGACTGGGATGACGACTACTACGCAGTCATGTACTTTGGTTGCATAGTCGTTGCCCCTGGTTCCGCATCAAAGAATTATGGGGAAGATGACAATATCTATGTTTCACCCAAGAATGGGCGCGTGTATCGGACAAGACAAGAATGCCAAGCCGTAAAGTAGGCTTAACGCAGAAGCTTGATCGAAACGTTAGACTTCATGGAAACAATCAGCAAGGCCGAGTCTGCCAAGCGTCATTTGGTTGAAGGAATAAAATTATTCTTCGAAGAACGCGATTCGCTGGCCATACATACGCTTGCTGCGGCAGCTCAGGGGACTCTCCGTGACATCGCGCAGGTATCAGGGGCGGAGCGGCTGAGCATTCTGCACGACCACTCGGACATTGCGCCGGAACACAAAAGAAACTGGATCAATGCTCTTAACGCGCCAAGGAATTTCTTAAGCACGGAGAGAACGATCCGAACGGGATTCTCGAATTCCATGAATCTGACAATGTTATGGTACTTCTTGATGCAGTACTTTTATATTGGACGGTAGCCAACGAATCATTTTCCGCCGCAAATGTTTTCATGGGTTGGTTCACCACGAAGAATCCGGAAATGCGAAAGACCCTTTCAGACAATACCATCGGTGACTACTGTGTTAGGAACAACATATCGGCAGATGACAAATCTCGGTTCCTTGAGCTAATTGATGTTCACATTTTCATTGAGCCGGCTTAGGAAGCCAGCTATACATTCAATCTGGACGAGCTAAAGTGAGCTCCTTCATTCAACCGACATCAATTCTTACCTCGCCTTCTTCTGGATAAATTCAATCCTGTACCCATCCGGGTCATCAACAAACGCAATCACAGTCGTGCCATGTTTCATCGGCCCCGCTTCGCGCACCACTTTGCCGCCCTGTTGCTTCACCAATTCACAGGTGGCGTAAGCGTCGTCCACCTCAATCGCGATATGGCCGTAGCCACTGCCGATTTCATAGCGATCAACGCCCCAGTTGTAAGTGAGCTCGATCACCGCGTCGCTGGCTTCGTCGGTGTAGCCAACAAAGGCCAGGGTAAATTTTCCTTCCGGGTAATCGTGACGGCGCAATAATTTCATGCCCAGCACTTCGGTATAGAAGGCCAGTGATTTTTCCAGGTCGCCGACGCGCAGCATGGTGTGCAGGATGCGCATTAAGCCTGCTCCTTACAAATAAAATATATAACCTTCATTGGGTGCGCCACTTTCCGGAGAGTAACCGCCGTGCCAATCCCCGGCGGGTTTATACAGCCGGGCGTATTAGTTTCTTGGCGGCGCGCCTCATCCTGGCAATGGATTCAATTTTTTCTTCCCACGTCTTGGCACGGGCATCTGCGCGGTAACTGGCTTTGGCCTTGATTACATATTCCAGACGTTCAGGGTTTGTTTTGCGGGTTTTCATCGCGCGATAATCATATCTTCAACAAATGTAATGGTACTCCGCGCATAATTTCCCCACGCGCCCATTTAGTAGGTGTGACGCCTTAGAGATGCCTAGAACTCCACCATTTCGAAATCTTCCTTGCGTGCTCCGCATTCCGGGCAAGTCCAGTTAATCGGCACATCTTCCCAGCGTGTGCCGGGCGCGATGCCGTCTTCCGGAGAGCCGCTGGCTTCGTCATACAGCCAGCCACAAATGAGGCACATGTAGGTCTTATATTCAGGGTTCGGGGTCATGTCGGGTAATTTCAGTTAAAATTGCGCTTTAATTGCGTATTTTACAATGAACTCTACCGCCCTGTCTGACATCCCGCCCATAGTCCTTTGCTTCGGTGCCACCGATCCCACTGGAGGGGCGGGTTTGCAGGCCGACATCTTAACGATTGCCAGCATGGGCTGCCATCCCTTGACCGTGGTTACTGCCATCACGGTGCAGGACACCGGCGGTGTGGATGACGTGTTGCCGATTGATTCCGAGTGGGTAGCCGATCAGGCGCGCGCAGTGCTGGAAGACATGCCGGTGGCGGCGTTCAAGATCGGCTTGCTCGGTAGCGTGGAAAATATAGCGGCGATTGCCGAGGTCATTTCGGATTACCCCGATATTCCGCTGGTGTTTGACCCGGTGCTGGCGTCCGGTCGCGGCGATGAGCTGGCCAATGAAGATATGCTGGATGCCTTGCGCGAACTGTTGCTGCCGCAGACCACCATCCTGACGCCGAACAGCATCGAGGCGCGCCGGTTAATTCAGGATGAGGAAAACGATGAGGACAACCCCGATCTGGTCGAATGCGCCAAACGTATTTTGCAATTAGGCACCGAGTATGTGCTGGTGACTGGTACGCACGAACACACGCCCAAGGTGATCAATGCCTTGTATGGTGAGCATGGTTTAATCCGCAGCGATAGCTGGGATCGCCTGCCCGGTATCTACCACGGCTCTGGCTGCACCCTGGCCTCCGCCATTGCCGCGTTGCTGGCGAATGGATTGCCGATGGAGGAGGCGGTAAAAGAGGCGCAGGAATTTACCTGGCAGGCGTTGAAATTTGGTTTCCGTCCCGGCATGGGACAGCATATTCCGGATCGCCTGTTCTGGGCACGGGATGATGAAGATGAGCCACAAGACATCAAGCATTAATGGCCTGTACGCCATCACGCCCAACAGTCTTGATACCGCAGATTTGTTGCGCCGGGTACGGTTGGCATTGGCAGGCGGGGCGCGGGTGGTGCAATACCGCGACAAGTCTGCCAATGCCGTGCTGCGGCTGGGCCGTGCCCATGCCTTGCGCGAGTTGACGCGCGAATTTGGCGTAACATTTATCGTGAATGACGATGTACATCTGGCGCTGGAATCCCATGCGGACGGTGTACATCTGGGTGCCAGCGACGGTGACATAGGCGCGGCGCGTGATGTGTTGGGCATAGATAAAATTATTGGCATCTCTTGTTATAATCGCCTGCCACGGGCGCGCTATGCGGCTCATGCAGGTGCGGATTACGTTGCCTTCGGCGCATTTTTTTCCTCGGTCGTTAAACCCGAAGCGGCAATGGCAGATATAAGTTTATTGCAGCAGGCGAGCGCCGAATTAGACTTGCCCATAGTGGCGATAGGCGGCATTAATCCGCAAAATGGCGCAGCGCTGGTGCAGGCGGGCGCGGATGCGCTGGCGGTGATTTCGTCTTTATTTAACGCGCCAGACATAACGGTCGCCGCGCAAAATTTTTCCAAACTTTTCATTCAGGATCCGATGCCATGAGCTCACGCAATCAAGATTTGTTCGAACAATCGCAACGCATCATTCCCGGCGGGGTCAATTCACCGGTACGCGCCTTCAAATCGGTGGGCGGCACGCCGCTATTTTTCAAGCGCGGGCAGGGCGCTTACGTGTGGGATGCCGATGACAAGCGTTACATAGACTATGTCGGTTCATGGGGGCCGATGATCGTCGGCCACAGCCATCCCGCCGTGGTCAAGGCGGTGCAGGATGCCGCCGCGCAAGGCTTAGGCTTTGGCGCACCGACTGCGGCCGAGCTGGAAATGGCCGAGCTGTTGTGCCAGCTGCTGCCGAGCCTGGAAATGGTGCGTCTGGTCAGTTCCGGTACCGAAGCCACGATGACGGCGATCCGTCTGGCGCGCGGCTTTACCGGGCGCAGCCGGATCATAAAATTTGAAGGCTGTTACCACGGCCATTCTGACGGCCTGCTGGTCAAGGCCGGTTCCGGCGCGCTGACCTTCGGCCAGCCGAGCTCGTCCGGCGTGCCGGCGGAAATCGCCGCGCTGACCACGGTGCTGGACTACAACGATGCGGCTGGACTGGAGCGCGCCTTTGCCGAGCTAGGCAAGGAAATTGCTGCAGTCATCGTCGAGCCGGTGGCGGGCAACATGAATTTGATTACGCCCAAGCGCGAATTTCTGGAAGCGCTACGCGCGCTGTGTACCAAACATGGTGCGGTATTGATCCTGGACGAAGTGATGACCGGTTTCCGCGTCGGTCTGCAGGGCGCGCATGGTCACTACGGCATCAAGCCGGATCTGATTACGCTGGGCAAGGTGATGGGCGGTGGTCTACCTGCCGCCGCGTTTGGCGGGCGGCGCGACATCATGCAATGCCTGGCTCCGCTCGGTGCGGTGTATCAGGCCGGCACGCTGTCCGGCAATCCGGTGGCGGTGGCAGCGGGGCTGGCCACGCTGAAGCTGGTGCAAGCACCGGGCTTCTACCAACGCCTGTCGCAACTGGCCAAACATCTGACCGAAGGGCTGACTGCCAGCGCCAGAAAGCATGGCATCCCGTTCTGCGCCCAATCAATCGGCGGCATGTTCGGCCTGTATTTCAGCAAGGCAGTACCGACCAGCTACAACGAAGTGATGGCCGGCGACAAGGCTGCGTTCAACCGCTTCTTCCACGCCATGCTGGACGAAGGCGTGTACCTCGCCCCTTCGGCGTTCGAGGCGGGCTTTGTTTCGGCAGCGCACACGGACGCAGACATCGCGCAAACGGTCGCGGCTGCCGATAAAATTTTCTCGGCCTGGTAATGGGATTATTCTCGCGCGCGGCATTCTTCACCACAGTCAATCATCTGCATGATCTGCCGCTGCATGGTGGCCGGGAAGTGGCTTTTGCCGGGCGTTCCAACGCGGGCAAGTCGAGCGCTATCAACACCCTGGCCAACCATGTCCGCTTGGCTTATACCAGCAAGACGCCGGGACGCACCCAGCACCTCAATTATTTTGATCTGGGCGATAACCGTTTTCTGGTGGACTTGCCGGGTTATGGCTATGCCAAGGTTCCGCCTGATGTAAAGGCGCATTGGGAAGGTCTGCTGAGCGAGTACTTGCAAACACGGGGAACCTTGTGCGGCTTGGTGGTCATCATGGATGCCCGGCATCCGCTGACCGAGCTGGATATGCAGATGCTGGACTGGTTCGCGCCCACCGGCAAGCCAGTGCACGTATTGTTGACCAAATCGGACAAGCTCAGTCGCCAACAGGCGACCGTGACGCTGAATCGTGTTAAATTACACCTTACGGAACACTTTCCGCATTGCACAGTGCAGTTGTTCTCCAGCCTGAAGAAAATCGGCATGGATGAGGCAGAGGCAGTGATTGCTGGCTGGTTTGCGCAGGCTTAGAATTTAAAAAGACTTGGAATTTACAGGCAAAAAAATGCCCCTAGCTAAAGGGGGAAGCTAGGGGCGAAAGTGTCTTAATCTTGAGGACTAAGACGACCCGCTCAGGGAGGAGAAACGGGAGACGACTTGCGTCATCTATAGCATCAGATGACGGGGTCTTGAAAGAGTTCCACATAAAGTAAACTAAATTTGTAGGGTTTAAGGGCGCCTCTAAAAAAATTCAGAGTTCGCCCA
Source organism: Gallionellaceae bacterium (assembly GCA_009885195.1). Taxonomy (GTDB): domain Bacteria; phylum Pseudomonadota; class Gammaproteobacteria; order Burkholderiales; family Gallionellaceae; genus Nitrotoga. The sequence continues at coordinate 2,172 of VFLG01000058.1, read as the reverse complement.
AATGCAAGGCGCGGAAAAAATTTTGCCGCGCCGCATATGGGTTATATGTAAGCAAGAAATTTTTTACGCAACGCAGCAGTTGGGATGAAATCTGGATTTTTAGAGATGCCCGTTAATTTTAGGATTAAAAACATGCACACACTCGGGCAATACCCACACAAGCGCATGCGCCGGATGCGGCGCGATGCGTTCTCGCGTAATTTGATGCGCGAACATACGCTGACGCCAGCCGACCTCATTTATCCGGTGTTCGTGCTGGAAGGCAAAAACCGCGAGGAGGCTGTGGCTTCCATGCCCGGAGTAAAGCGCCAGACGCTGGACAAGCTGCTGTTGCAGGCTGAAGAGTGCGTCAAACTGGGCGTGCCGATGATGGCTATCTTCCCGGTGATCGATGCGCCGCTGAAAAGCCTGGACGCGCGCGAGGCCTACAACCCGGACGGGCTGGTGCCGCGTGTGGTTGCTGCGCTCAAGAAACATTTCCCCGAACTCGGCGTGATGACCGACATCGCCCTCGACCCCTATACCAGCCACGGCCAGGATGGCCTGCTCGATGCCAATGGCTACGTCATGAACGACGAAACCGTAGCTGTGTTGACACAACAGGCGCAAGTCCACGCGCAGGCCGGCGCCGATGTGGTCGCCCCGTCCGACATGATGGACGGGCGCATAGGCGCGGTGCGTGCGGCGCTCGATCGCAAAGGGTGCATTCACACCCGCATCATGGCCTACTCCGCCAAATACGCTTCCAGCTTCTACGGCCCGTTCCGCGATGCGGTCGGCTCCAGCGCCAATCTGGGCGCGGGCAACAAATACACCTACCAGATGGATCCGGCCAATTCCGATGAGGCGCTGTGGGAAGTCGGGCTGGACTTGCAGGAAGGCGCGGATATGGTCATGGTCAAACCGGGCATGCCTTATCTCGACATCGTGCGGCGCATCAAGGACGAATTCAAGGCACCCACTTTCGTGTACCAGGTCAGCGGCGAATACGCCATGCTCAAGGCCGCCGCGCAGAACGGCTGGCTCAACGAAGAAGCGTGTGTACTGGAAGCCCTGCTGTCATTCAAGCGCGCCGGGGCGGACGGGATATTGACTTATTTTGCGCTGGATGCGGCGCGGTGGCTGAAACAGAACTCGTAAAGTGCGTTTTGTTTTTGCGTGTTGCCATCAAACTGCCGTAAATAAATTTCTCCAAACATCCCATGGTTTAATTTGTACCGTATTCAAATTGAGGTCAAATCCAGAACGCTCCGGTAATTGACGTTTGCTATAGCCAGCATGAGGCACGGGTGCAGCCTTTGATTGGAGAGACTATTTTTGAGAACCAGTCCTAAGGCAATTGTTTGCAAGCTTCCGGGTTCCCGGCATCACAGCTTCTGCGGAAGCTGTCCCTCGCCTCGTTTTTTCTGTTCAACACATTCAAAGCGAGTCCACGATACAACAGTACTTGGTTGTCATCGATATCCAGGCTGAGTGATTTGTCAAAATTGTTCAGAGCTTCCTGAAATTTGCCCAGTTTAAAATTGGCAGCGCCGCGATTTGAGTAATAATGTGAATTCCCTGGATCAAGTTGAATAGCCCGGTCAAAATCGCTGAGCGCCTCGACAAGGCGACCCATTTTTGCAAGGACAAGCCCTCTATTTTCATAGGCACTGACGTAATCGGATTTAAGCTTGATTGCAGTATTATATTTATGTAGCGCTTCTTCTAACTTATTGAGAGCGGAGTGTACATTCCCACTGTTGTTGTAGCCTAAAGGAAATTTTGGATTAAGCGCTATCGTTTTTTGAAAATCTGCCAGCGCTTCCGATAAACGACCCAAGGCTTCATAGGCCATGCCGCGGTTGTTATACATTATTTCCATACCAAGCAATTTCTCATCCTGATTTTTTGCGATTGCATCAGACCATAGCTTCAAGTCGCTGGAAAACGTATCTAGCCTGTTCCATGCCAGACCGGCCAGCACCAGGCAACATGCGGCCAACAGGATAGTGGCGAGTTTCCTGGGGACAGTGCCCATGAAGCCGAACAAGATGATGGGAAGTCCGCTCATCCATAGATAACTGCGATACAGCACAAACGGCTCCTGAATTCTGACTGTGGATAGCTCGGTCAAATACAGTATCCACGGAAACAGCAGGCCAAAGCCTATAAGACCTTGCCGCCCCCCTT
>VFLG01000011.1 GCA_009885195.1 Gallionellaceae bacterium | reverse complement strand
CTAAAAACCGCAGTTCAAGCCACAGAGGTCACAGAGAACACAGAGAGAGGCGTGGTTTCTCCACATTTCGTGGCTTCACCGAAAAGGTGAATCGCTCCCGTGTTACAACTGGTTGTTTTTTCTCTGTGATCTCTGTGTTCTCTGTGGCTAACTGCTTTTTCTAGGATTAAAGCAGTTCGATACCCCTGCCCTCTCCCACTTCGTTATAATTAGCTCCTTACGTTGCGCCCTTACATTTCTTCGTACAGAATTTTATTCGGAGCCATTATCAATGCCGCCCAATACCGCATCACAGAGCCTGTTTAATAGCCGCCAAACCTTCACCTTCGCCAGCGGCAAGTCTGGTGTATTGTATTCGTTGAAGGCACTGGAAGCGGCAGGGCTGGGCAAGATTTCACGCCTGCCGGTTTGCATCCGCATTGTGCTCGAGTCAGTGCTGCGAAATTACGATGACAAGAAAGTAACTGAGGCGCATATCCGCCAACTCGCGGGCTGGCAGTCGAACGCACCCCGCACCGAAGAAATTCCCTTTGTCGTAGCGCGCATCGTGTTGCAGGATTTTACCGGCGTGCCGCTGCTGGTTGATCTCGCCGCGATGCGCGATGCCGCAGCCTTGATGGGCAAAGACCCGAAAATCATCGAACCGCTGGTTCCGGTTAATCTGGTGGTGGACCACTCGGTGCAGGTGGATCACTACAATAGTGCCGATGCCCTGAAACTCAACATGGAGCTGGAATTCGAGCGCAACGCCGAACGCTACAAGTTCATAAAATGGGGCATGCAGGCGTTTGATACTTTCAAGGTTGTGCCGCCCGGCATCGGCATTGTGCATCAGGTCAATCTGGAATATCTGGCGCGCGGTGTGCAGCAAAAAGATGGCGTCTATTACCCGGACACGCTGGTCGGTACCGACAGCCACACCACGATGATCAACGGCATCGGTGTGGTCGGCTGGGGCGTCGGCGGCATCGAGGCGGAAGCCGGCATGCTCGGCCAGCCGGTGTATTTCCTGACGCCCGATGTCGTCGGCGTGCATCTCAAGGGCAAGCTGCGCGAAGGGGTGACGGCGACCGATCTGGTGCTGACCGTAACCGAGTTGCTGCGCAAGCAAAAAGTGGTCGGCAAGTTCGTCGAGTTTTTCGGCGCGGGCACCGCTGCCCTCACCCTGCCGGATCGCGCCACGATTGCCAACATGGCGCCGGAATACGGCGCCACCATGGGCTTCTTCCCGGTGGACGATGTCACGGTAGCCTATCTGCGCAACACCGGGCGCACCGATGAGGAGGTGGACGCCTTCGCCTCCTACTTCAAGGCACAGGGTTTGTATGGCATACCTGAAGCCGGACAAATTGATTACAGCAGCGTGGTGGAACTGGACCTGGCCAGCATAGTGCCATCGCTGGCTGGCCCCAAGCGTCCACAGGATCGCGTGGCGTTGTCGCACATGAAGGAAACATTCAACAGCCTGTTCAGCAACCCGGTGACGGAAAACGGTTTCAACCGGCCCGCCGCAATACTGCATCAGCGCTATTCCGTCACCCTGCCTGAATACAGTGAGGGACAATGCATTCCAACTTCCGGTGGCGGCCTGCTGAACGGCAACAGCGCGCCAAGCGGCAGGCCCGCTTCTGGCAGCTACAGCAGCAGCGCCGCGAGCGAAATCGAGATGATGGACAGCCATCCGACCGCAACACAACAATGTCAAAGTGCCGAGAAGACACCGTCTGTACTGGAGATCGGCCACGGCGATGTGCTGATTGCCGCGATCACTTCCTGCACCAACACTTCCAATCCCAGCGTGTTGCTGACGGCCGGTCTGCTGGCGAAAAAAGCGGTCGAGCACGGTTTGCGCGTCAAGCCGCACATCAAAACCACGCTTGCGCCCGGCTCGCGCGTGGTCACCGCCTATTTGAAAAATGCCGGACTGTTGCCCTATCTGGAACAGCTGGGTTTCAGCGTAGCGGCCTACGGCTGCACCACCTGCATCGGCAATTCCGGTCCGCTGAATCCGCAGATCGAAGAGGCCATTGTTGCCAATGACATCATCGCGGCGGCGGTGCTGTCCGGCAACCGCAACTTTGAGGCGCGCGTCCACGCCAATATCAAAGCCAATTTCCTGGCCAGCCCGCCGCTGGTGGTGGCCTATGCCATCGCCGGCAAGATGAACATCAACCTCGATACCGAACCGCTCGGCACCGGCAAGAACGGCCAGCCTGTGTATTTAAAGGACATCTGGCCGAGCACTGCGGAATTGCAGGCGGTCAGCAAATTCGCCACCGACCCGTCGCTGTATCGCACACTGTATTCCGATTTAACCCGCGACCTGCCTCTGTGGAACGCGATTCCGGCACCGACCGGCAGTCAATACCAATGGAATAATTCTACCTACATCGCGCGTCCGCCGTTCTTCGAGCAATTCAGCATGCGTACCGGCAGCATCACGGAGATCCGCAATGCCAGGCCGCTGGCCATACTCGGCGATTCGGTCACCACTGACCACATCAGCCCGGCTGGCAGCTTTAATGCCCGCAGCCCGGCCGGAAGCTATCTGCAAAGCCGTGGCGTGGCAATCAAGGATTTCAACAGCTACGGTGCGCGGCGCGGCAGCCACGAGGTGATGATGCGCGGCACCTTCGCCAACGTGCGCATCAAAAATCTGATGTTGCCGGTGAACGCCGATGGCAGCCGCACCGAGGGCGGCTATACGCTGTATAACGGCGAGCAGATGCCGATTTACGACGCCGCGATGAAACACATGGCTGCCGGCACGCCGACCGTGATTTTCGCCGGGGAAGAATATGGCACCGGCTCCAGCCGCGACTGGGCGGCGAAAGGCACGCTGTTGCTGGGTGTGAAGGCGGTCATCGCCAAATCCTACGAACGCATCCACCGCAGCAATCTGGTCGGCATGGGCGTGTTGCCACTGCAATTCAAGGACAATGATAGCGTCGCCGCATTAAACCTCAGCGGCGAAGAAAGCTTCGACATCAGCGGCATTGATAACAACTTAAAACCGCAACAGGACGTGTTGCTCACCATCCACCGCAAGGATGGCAGCCATCAAAAGGTGGCGCTGCTGCTACGCATCGACACGCCCATCGAGGTGGATTATTATCGCCACGGCGGGATACTGCCGTATGTGTTGCGTGAGCTGGTATCAAAATAAAAAGCGTCATGTAGGTTGGGTTAGCGAAGCGTAACCCAACACGAGCATGCAAATAACTCAGGCCAAAAGCCAATCGAGGAAAAATACCATGACTACCAGAACAGAGCGCGATTCTTTCGGCCCCATTGAAGTTGCAGCAGACCGCCTGTGGGGCGCGCAGACCCAGCGTTCGCTTGCACATTTCCATATCTCCTCCGAGCGCATGCCGGCAGAACTCATCCTCGCGCTGGCTTCGGTCAAGCGCGCATGTGCGCTGGTCAACCGCGATCTCGGCCTGCTGAATGAAGAGAAGGCGACCGCCATCATGCAGGCGGCGGATGAAGTGCTGGCCGGGCAACATACGGCTGAATTTCCACTTTCCGTGTGGCAGACCGGTTCAGGCACGCAGACCAATATGAACCTGAACGAAGTGCTCGCCAATCGCGCCTCGGAATTGCTTGGTGGCGTGCGCGGTGCAGCACGAAAAATACACCCCAACGACGACGTCAATCTCGGCCAGTCATCCAACGACATCTTCCCCACCGCGATGCACGTCGCTGCCGTCATCGGCATCCGGCAAAAACTACTGCCGGCATTAATCACACTGCGCAAAACCCTGAAAAATAAATCTGATGCGTTCGCCGACATCGTAAAAATTGGCCGCACGCATTTGCAGGACGCAACCCCGCTGACACTGGGACAGGAATTCTCCGCTTATGTGGCGCAACTGGATCTGGCAGAAGCTATGCTGCACGCCACGCTGGCACCGCTTCACGAACTGGCGGTTGGCGGTACAGCGGTGGGGACGGGACTGAACACCCATAGCGAATTCGGCGCGCGTGTCGCGGCGGAACTGGCGCACAACAATAACGCTCCGTTCAAGACTGCCGCCAACAAATTCGCCGCGCTGGCCACACATGATGCGCTGGTGGCCGCACATGGTGCGCTCAAGACACTGGCTGTAGCGCTGATGAAAATCGCCAACGACGTGCGCTGGCTGGCCTCCGGCCCCCGTTCCGGCCTGGGAGAAATCAGCATCCCGGAAAACGAACCGGGCAGCTCCATCATGCCGGGAAAAGTGAACCCTACGCAGTGCGAGGCGCTGACCATGCTGTGTTGCCAGGTGTTCGGCAACGACGTTGCCATCAACTTCGGCGGCGCCTCAGGCAATTTCGAGTTGAATGTGTTCAAGCCCCTCATCGCCCACAATTTCCTGCAAAGCGTGCGGCTGCTCGCCGACGGCATGACCAGCTTCGAGGAACACTGCGTGCGCGGCATCGAAGCCAATCACGAACGCATCGCGGAACTGCTGGAACGCTCGCTGATGCTGGTGACCGCCCTGACCCCGCACATCGGCTACGACCGCGCCGCCGAAATCGCCAAACGCGCGCACCATGACGGCAGCACGCTCAAGCAGGCGGCGCTGGCGCTGGGGTATGTGACGGAAGTAGACTTTGAGCGCTGGGTCAGACCGGGAGAGATGGTTCATTCCAGCAAGATATAAAGGTAGTTTCAGTCAGGGAAGGAACGTCCGTTTTCGACTGCGGATTCAACCGGACGGTCGCATTACTCCACCTGACGTTCCGCTTCTGGCACGAAGCCGACATTCTGCTAATACAAAAAACTAATGCGTTGCAGTGCAATTTAGTTTAAATCGAATGATCTGTTATGCCATTTTTCTTTTTGTACTTCCATAGGCTATCCATCCCCCTTCGCCACTCAATGAAAGTATCTCGATATTGCTATTGTTAAAGTCATCATTCTGAATAATGACTGATAGATCAACTTCTACCTGACCATTCAGATATGCACATTCATATGGAGTCGGCTGACCAATACCCGCGTTATCAAATATGGCTTCAATTTGAGTAGAGGCACCATATTGGGTGTAGTCGGCGCATATATCAACTCCCAAGCCAATGCTTACAGACATGGTGATGTATTTCTCATTATTACTGATGACTCTTGCCTCATTCGCTATTATTGACGACACCTTATATATTTCTGAGAGATGCACATCGCATTCGTCACCATCAACGCCTGCGACGACATAAGCTCCGTCATCTGGATTTATAAGATCGAATAGTTTATTAGAAAGCCAGTCACCCAAGTCAATGTTCGGAATAGAATTGCTATTGATTTGTAGTTTTAGAGTTTCTAGTGCCTGAAGGTGAGCAAGCAACAATTCATCGACTACATCTTTTAAATTAATGAAAACACTAATTCTATCTTTAGCGATGCCATACTTATCAAGATCTGCTATCAATTCACTAGACAAAGAACTACCGTCAAGGAAATCTTTTCTGTTTTGCGTTACGAATATAACCTCGCTGCCCTCTTCTTCCTTAAGGATTTCAAGAATAGTCTCCCAAATTAATGCATCGCAATAACCTTGACCACCATCTTTAAAAGGTTTGACTCTATCAATTGCCTTTTGAGCAATTACTTCGTGAGGCACATTTGGAAAATTCCTGATTTCATATTTTGCAGTGCTGAGCATAGTATTGAAATGTTCCTTGTACGCTTCAACAAACTCAGTATGCGTACTTGCTTCTGGCAATTTAATTTCTTTAGTTAGCCGTGATAAATCATGAAGAACCACATCAAGCTTGTTAAGCTCATTAGATAGTCGCTTGGAAAATTGGTTTATGGTTTCTTGGTATACAACTTTAGGGATAATTACCTTCGATGTTACTGCACTGTAATTTTGCAGAAATACGCTAAAGGAATTTCCCTCCATTCGGAAGTCTTGAACAAAGACGTTGGTATCTGGAACTAAATATTTCATTGTTATTTTTTAACTTTTTGAGTGGCAGGATTGACCATTACAAATTCAAAATATCAATGGGGTCAGACTCAATTGATCTAATACCCCTGACGTAATCTACCAAAAAAACATGCTTAAACTTGCTTGCGACACAATACTGCATTTCTCCTGTGTCCGCTTCTGGCTGCGGATTAAATCTCGATATAAAAAGGCTGCGCTCAGATCCGCCCCCTGCGAGGCCACCACTATTCGTCCTGCATTTCTCGCCCGGGAAACAATACATCGGTGTAGCCGAATTGCGTCATGTCCCGAATGCGCATCGGGTACAAAATTCCATCCAGATGATCGCACTCATGCTGCACCACGCGGGCATGAAAACCAGTGACAGTGCGATCTATCAGCGCGCCGTATTCGTCAAAGCCCTGATAACGAATATGCGGGAAACGCGGCACTAGCCCACGCAGTCCGGGCACGCTCAGACAACCTTCCCAGTCTTCTTCCATCGCTTCAGTCAGCGGGGTGATAACAGGATTGATCAACACGGTTAGCGGCACTTCCTCGGCATCGGGATAGCGCGGGTTGCGCTGTACACCAAAAATTACTACGCGCAGGTTAACGCCGATCTGCGGTGCGGCCAGCCCCGCGCCATCCAGCGCCTGCATGGTGTCGAGCATGTCGGCCAGCAGGGCGTGCAGTTGCGGTGTGTCAAAATCATGCACTTTATCCGCGATGCGCAACAGGCGCGCATCGCCCATGCGCAACACAGCTCTAATTGTCATCGCTCTCGACTACGCATTCCAGAATGCTGCGCACGTTCGCCATGGCCGGTTGTGCCACCGCACTAATGGTTTCCAGATGCACGCCGTTGCGGCTGCTGCCGCGTCCGGCGGCGTGATTCACCACCACGGCAATAGCGGCGTAATCCAGGCCCAGCTCCTTGGCCAGCGAGGCTTCAGGCATGCCGGTCATGCCCACCATATCGGCGCCGTCCCGCTCCAGACGGTTGATCTCCGCCGCTGTTTCCAGACGCGGCCCCTGCGTGACGGCATACACGCCGCCATCCAGGCATTGCACCTTGGCCAGCTTGGCGGCTTGCAGAATTTGCTGGCGCAGTTTCTGGCTATAGGGCTGGGTAAAATCGATATGCGTTACCGGACTTTCTCGCCCATCGAAATAGGTGAATGATCGCCCACTGGTATAGTCGATAATCTGATCCGGCAACACGATGGTTCCGGGCGACAGGTCGGCACGGATACCGCCTACCGCTGCCACGGATATGACGCGCTTGGCGCCCTGCTCATGTAGCGCCCACAAGTTGGCGCGGTAGTTCACTTCATGCGGCGGGATGGTGTGGCCGTAGCCGTGGCGGGCGATAAACATCACTTCGTGCTGGCGCAAACGGCCGAAGGTAATCGCGCCGGACGGCTCGCCAAAAGGCGAGCGTATCACTTGCCGATGTGTTATTTCAAGATTGGCCAACTGCGTCAGCCCCGTTCCACCAATAATTGCCAGCATTTTATTTTTCCTTTACTGCATAAATAGCGGGCAAATTGCGCCACGCACCCTGTATGTCCATGCCAAAGCCGAACACGAAACGATCCGGCAGTTCCATGCCGACAAAATCCGCGTAGATGGGTTTTTCGCGGCCATGCCGCTTGTCGGCAAACACCGCGCTGTAACATTTATCCGCACCCAGTTCCAGCACCCGCTCGCGCAACGCCGCGAGCGTGTGGCCTTCGTCCAGAATATCATCCAGCAGCAGCACCACGCGACCGCGCACGTTCTCGCGCGGCTCGACCTTCCAGTGCATCGCGCCGCCGTGCCTGGCATCGCCGTAGCGCGACACATGCACGTAATCGAAATCCAGCGGAAAATCGAGCAGCGGCAGCAACTGCCCGCTGAACACCACCGCGCCGCCCATCACCGACAGCACCAGCGGATGCGCATCCGCCAGCGCGGCGTTGATTTGATGTGCGACCTTGTGCAGCGCTGCCTGTACCTGTTCATGCGTACACAGCAATTCCGCTTGTTGCAGAACGTCGCGCGCGTGCTGGATGGATATCGTCATATATCTCGGTAGGGGCGCGATTCATCGCGCCCTGATTTATTCATAAAGGGCGCGATGAATCGCGCCCCTACAGATGGTCTATTTCAAACTGCTCAAATATGCGGCGAATTCATCACTCAGTTCCGGATGCTTCAGGCCGTACGCCACGGTCGCCTTGAGGTAGCCCAGCTTGGAGCCGCAATCATAACGTGTCCCGTTGAACCGGTAGGCCAGCAATTTTTCTTCCTGCAGCAACGCGGCAATGCCATCCGTCAATTGAATTTCACCGCCCGCCCCCGCCTGCACATTTTTCAAATGATGAAAAATACGCGGCGTAAGAATGTAGCGCCCCACCACTGCCAGCGTGGAAGGCGCAGTTTCCGGGCTGGGTTTCTCGACGATGCCATGCACTTGCTCCACATTCTGCTCCAGATTGCTGCTGCTGACGATGCCGTATTGCGCGGTCTGCGAACGCGGCACATCCTGCACCCCCAGCACGGAACAGCGGTGGCGCTGGTACACATCCAGCATCTGCTTGATGATGGACGGCTCGCCGTCGATCAAGTCGTCAGCAAGAATCACCGCGAAAGGCTCATCCTGCACTACCGGCTGCGCGCACAACACGGCATGACCCAGCCCCAGCGGTTCGGACTGGCGAATGTAGATGCAATTCACGTGTTTGGGAATGACTTCCTGCACCGCGCGCAACAATTCGGTCTTGCCGCGCGCCGCCAGTTCGGCTTCCACTTCATAGGCCGTGTCGAAATGATCTTCGATGGCGCGCTTGTTGCGCCCGGTGATAAACACCATATCGGTAATGCCGGCCGCCACCGCCTCTTCCACCGCATACTGTATCAACGGCTTGTCCACGACCGGCATCATCTCCTTGGGACTGGCCTTGGTGGCCGGCAGGAAGCGGCTGCCCATGCCAGCGACTGGAAATACGGCTTTGGTAATTTTATTCATCTCGATTCCCATGCTGCCAATAATGCCAAGAATTCTTGTTCATTCAACACGGTTGCGTCCAGCTCCCGCGCCTTGTCCAGCTTGCTGCCCGCTTCAGCACCAGCCACAACATAAGTGGTTTTTTTCGACACGCTGCCGCTGACCTTTGCCCCGAGTGCTTCCAGTTTTTCCTTGGCCTCTTCACGGGTCATGCTGTCGAGTGTGCCGGTCAACACCAGGGTTTTGCCAGCCAATGGCTGTTTCTCAACTATCTCGCCCTCGTGCTCCGCCCAGTTTAACCCGCTGGCGCGCAGTTTGGTGACGACTTCGCGGTTGTGCGGCTCGGCAAAAAATGCCGTTATGCTTTGCGCCACCACCGGCCCCACATCCGGCACCTGTTGCAGGCGTGCCTCATCCGCCTGCATGAGATTATCCAGCGTACCGAAATGGCGCGCCAGTTCTTTTGCGGTTGCCTCGCCGACATTACGGATACCCAGTGCATAAACAAACCGCGCGAACGTGGTGTGTTTGCTGCGCGCAATGGCATCCATGAGATTTTGGGCAGATTTTTCACCCATGCGCTCCAAATTGGCCAGCGTCTGCAAATTAACCTTGTGTTTGTCATACAGGTCGGCAGGCGTCTGCACGATTTTATTCGCCACCAATAAATCGACCAGTTTATCGCCCAGTCCTTCGATGTCCATCGCGCGGCGGTTGGCAAAGTGCAGCAGCGACTGCGTGCGTTGCGCCGGACAGAACAGGCCGCCGCTGCAGCGCCAGTTGGCCTCGCCTTCCTCGCGCACGATGGCACTGCCGCACACCGGGCATTTTCCTGCCAGCCATTTGAACAGATTGAACCGTCCCTCTTCTTTCCGCTCACCCTGAGGGATCGCAGGGTCCGGCACTACGCCCACCACCTCCGGAATCACATCGCCCGCGCGGCGCACGATCACCGTGTCGCCGATGCGGACATCCTTGCGCCGCGTTTCGTCCTCGTTGTGCAGCGTGGCATTGCTGACCGTGGTGCCGCCAACGAATACCGGCTCCAGCTTCGCCACCGGCGTGAGCTTGCCGGTGCGCCCGACCTGGATGTCTATGTCGCGTACCACTGTCATCTGCTCTTCTGCCGGATATTTGTGTGCCACCGCCCAGCGCGGTTCGCGCGACACAAATCCAAGCTGTAGTTGCAAGGCAAGGCTGTTGACCTTGTACACCACGCCGTCT
>VFLG01000026.1 GCA_009885195.1 Gallionellaceae bacterium | reverse complement strand
TAACACGGGAGCGATTCACCTTTTCGGTGAAGCTACGAAATGTGGAGAAACCACGCCTCTCTCTGTGTTCTCTGTGACCTCTGTGGCTTGAACTGCGGTTTTTAGGTTAAATTTTCGGGCCAGCCACTTCCTTCGCCCCTTCCGCTACCACCCGTAAAAATGCCTCGCCATAACGCGCCAGCTTGGCCTGCCCCACCCCGCTGATATTTCCCAACTCGGTGAGATTGCCGGGGCGCTGCTTGAGAATTTCCTGCAACGTGCTGTCGTGAAAAATCACATAGGGCGGCACGCCCTGTTCGCGGGCGAGCTCCATGCGCCTGGCTTTGAGCGCCAGCCACAGCGGATCGTCATTGGCGCCCGCGAAAGGCTGGCGGCGTGCATCGCGTTCAGTTTTGGTGGCTCTGCGTTTGGCCGGTTCAGCATCGCGCCGCAGCCATATTTCCTGTTCGCCGCGCAGCACGGGGCGCGCGGCTTCGGTGAGTTTTAATCCGCCGTAGGCTTCCATATCGACGTTGATGAATCCGGCGGCGACGAGCTGACGATAGACGCTGCTCCACTGCACTTGCGCCAAGTCTTTGCCGATGCCGAAAGTGCTGAGTTGCTGGTGATTGAACTGTTCTACCTTGGGCGTGGTTTTGCCCAGCAACACATCGATCAGATGCGCCACGCCGAAGCGCTGTCCGGTGCGATATACACAGGACAGCGCCATCTGCGCGGCTTTGCTCGCGTCCCAGGTATCGACAGGCAATAGGCAGTTGTCGCACTCGTTGCAGCCGCCGGGATGTTCTTCGCCGAAGTAACGCAGCACAGTCTGGTGGCGGCATGCTGTCGATTCGCAGAAGCCCAACAGCGCATCGAGTTTTTGCAGTTCGACGCGCTTGCGCTCTTCGGGCGCGTCGCCGGATAGCAGCATCTGACGCATCGACACCACATCACCCAGGCCGTAAGCCATCCACGCATTGGCGGGCAAGCCGTCGCGCCCGGCGCGTCCGGTTTCCTGATAATAGCCTTCCATGCTCTTGGGCAGATCAAGATGCGCGACGAAGCGCACGTTGGGCTTGTCTATGCCCATGCCGAAGGCCACCGTGGCCACCATGATCACGCCTTCCTCGCGCAGGAAGCGGCGCTGATTGGTGTGCCGCGTGGCGGCGTCCAGCCCGGCGTGGTAAGGCAGCGCGTCCCGGCCCTGCTCCTTGAGCCATGCGGCGGTCTCCTCCACTTTCTTGCGCGACAGGCAATACACGATGCCGGCATCGTCGGGATGCTCGGTTTCGAGGAAGGCCTGCAACTGCTGCCGGGCATTATTCTTCTGCGTCACGCGGTAGCGGATATTGGGACGGTCGAAGCTGGAGACGAATTGGCTTGCCTGTTCCAGCGCCAGACGCTCGACAATCTCGCACCGCGTTGGCGCATCCGCCGTGGCGGTCAGCGCAATGCGCGGCACATCCGGGAAGCGCTCATGCAACACGGTCAGTGCGCGGTATTCGGGGCGGAAATCATGCCCCCATTGCGACACGCAATGCGCCTCGTCAATGGCGAACAACGCCACACCCGGCCCGGCCTGCACCTGCTCCAGCATGTCCAGAAAACCGGGCATCATCAACCGCTCCGGCGCGACATACAAAAGATCCAGATCACCGCGCAGCAAGCGCCCGGCAACCTCACGCGCCGCGTTCGCTTCCAGACTGGAATTCAAAAAAGCGGCGCGCACCCCAAGCTGAGTGAGCGCATCCACCTGATCCTGCATCAGCGCGATCAATGGCGACACCACCACGCCCACCCCGCGCCGCAACAAAGCCGGTAGCTGATAACACAGCGACTTGCCGCCGCCGGTAGGCATCAACACCAGCGCATCGCCCCCGGCTGCGACATGCTCGACGATGGCCTGCTGCGCGCCGCGAAAAGCGGCATAACCGAAAACATCGTGGAGAATTTGTTGGGCGGCTGGAGTGGTCATGCGGTGCAATCCTTACCGTTTCTTTGGTGGGATACGTGTATTAAAAAAACCGGTGTGGCGGACAGATATATATTGCTCTCATTGTTCCGTTACATTTAATCCGATGTCATTTTGATCCATCAAACAGCATTTCCAGACGCAGGTTAAGCAAAGGGTTCAAATCATAATTTTTATCTCTGGGGAAATGCAGTTGCGGGCTTAATTCAAAGAACACCCAATTTCTATGTAACCGGTACCGGTAAAGCATCAATACCACATATTCCGTCACTTGTAACTGCGGTTCGCTAACCCCTATCGCACTCGCCTGGTACAGCAATGCGGTACGCCCGCTCACGGTGTGATAAATGGACAAATCCTGGCGCAGGTCAAAGCTCTGTTTATCATTGAGCCAGGTAGCGTTACTGGTAGCCCGAAATAGAACCGGATCGCTTAAAAAATGCTCCACATCAAGCTGAGTGCTTTCACCCGCGCCTATGGTATTGAACCAGAATAAAGACTCCGCAACTTTCAGCCGCCACTGTCCCATCGTGGCCGAATAGCTTCCCCTGGTACGCGCAAAGGGATCTGTGTTCACGCCTTGAAATTTTACCCCCGCATCCGCACTAAAATGCCAGCGGTTCTCCCTTGCCTTCTCATAGCGCACAGCCGCGCCATAACTCCCGGGTGTGACCACCTCATTATTAAGAACTGTCTGGCCTTGAGGTGACTCCCCCGATATATTCTGCTCAGGATCCGTTTCCAGCAACAGATGTAATCTCTTTTGAGTGGTAGGCAAGTGTACCTTGGCTTTACCCGACAGCACGAATTTGCGCTCACCGCCATGCACCACCACTCTGTTGAGGGTCAACTTGACCACACTTTTATTGCTCTCCTGATAATTGCGCTCATCGCCAAAGAAACGGTCGATATAACTGGCGACGCTGACGAACTTCCCGGACAAATAATCACGCGGAGCGTCAACAGGATAAATGTATTCGGCTGGTCGCACCGGCCCCACGTCTTGTTCCGCGCCAAGCAACTCCAGCGGGAAAAGAAGAGCAATGCCCGACAACAAGAACAGCAGGCCGGGCGAAGGCCGGCAAGGCCAGACGGGCTTGCCCCCAAAAGAAAACATTTCAGGCAGGTATAAATAATATATTCTCATGATGCAACCTGAAGCGAAACACGCCCAAGGTAACACAACTTCACAGGTGGCGGGCGTCCCACAGGCTCAAACAGACTGGATGTTGACGGCATCCGCAAAAGAAACTACATTCATCCGTCAACACAAAAATGTGCGTCAAACATAAGGAATCCATATGTCCAACAGCATTGAATCCGTTTTAAATGAAACCCGTGTTTTTCAACCTGCCGCTGCCTTCGTGCAACAGGCCAATGTTTCCGGCATGGCCGCCTACCAGGCTCTGTGCCGGGAGGCGGCACAGGATTACCAGGGATATTGGGCACGCTTGGCGCGCGAGCATCTGCTGTGGCACACACCGTTCAAGACCGTGTTGGATGAAAGCCGTGCGCCGTTCTTTAAGTGGTTTGAGGATGGCGAACTGAATGTTTCCTATAACTGCCTGGACCGGCATCTGGGCACTCAGCCGGAAAAAATTGCGCTGATTTTTGAGGCGGACGATGGCAAAGTCTCCCGAGTTACCTATCGCGAACTGCATAACCGCGTATGCCAGTTCGCCAACGGCTTGAAGTCGCGCGGCATTAAAAAAGGCGAGCGCGTGGTGATTTACATGCCAATGAGCATCGAGGTCATGGTGGCGATGCAGGCATGCGCCCGTATTGGTGCAATCCATTCGGTGGTATTCGGCGGCTTTTCTGCCAAGAGTCTGAATGAGCGCATCAAGGATGCGCAGGCGTGTGCCGTGATCACCGCCGATGCGCAAATGCGCGGCGGCAAGGTGATGCCGTTGAAACCGGCGGTGGACGAGGCGCTCGCCATGGGC
This sequence comes from Gallionellaceae bacterium, assembly GCA_009885195.1. Classification (GTDB taxonomy): domain Bacteria; phylum Pseudomonadota; class Gammaproteobacteria; order Burkholderiales; family Gallionellaceae; genus Nitrotoga. The sequence continues at coordinate 649 of VFLG01000026.1, read as the reverse complement.
GGCTGCGATGCGGTGCATAGCGTGATCGTTTACCGGCGTGCGGGCAGCGACATTGCCTGGAACGGCAAGCTCGACCTGTGGTGGCATGACCTTATAAATTCTCAAGCCAACCACTGCGAGCCGGAATGGGTAAGCGCGGAACATCCGCTATTCATCCTGTACACCTCCGGCTCAACCGGCAAACCCAAAGGGGTGCAGCATTCCAGCGGCGGTTATCTGCTGGGCGCGGTGTTGACCATGCAATGGGTATTCGACTACAAACCCAGCGACATTTTCTGGTGCACCGCCGACGTGGGCTGGGTTACCGGCCACAGCTATGTGACTTATGGTCCGCTGGCGGTGGGCGCGACCCAGGTGATATTCGAGGGAGTGCCGACCTGGCCGGATGCCGGGCGTTTCTGGAAAATAATACAGGCGCACAAGGTCACCACTTTCTACACCGCGCCCACCGCGATACGCTCGCTGATTAAATTGGGCGGCGATCTGCCCGATCAATACGATCTTTCCAGCCTGCGCTTACTCGGCAGTGTGGGCGAGCCGATCAATCCCGAAGCTTGGATGTGGTATTACACCAATGTTGGCCAGTCGCGTTGCCCCATCGTCGATACCTGGTGGCAAACCGAAACCGGCTGCCATATGATTGCGCCGC
>VFLG01000002.1 GCA_009885195.1 Gallionellaceae bacterium | reverse complement strand
GCCGTTTGTGCTGTACCGCAGTTATCTATGGATGAGCGGGCTGCCCATCGTCTTGTTCGGTTTCATGGGCGCTGCTCCCAGAAAATTCGTCCCTGTCCTGTTGGCTGTATTTTGCCTGGTGTTTGCCAGTCTGGCATGGAACAGGCTGGATACGTTTTCCAGTGGCTTGAAGCTATGGTCTGACGCGATCAAAAAACATCAGGATGAAAAATTGCTTTATACAGAAAGGGCTTATAACAGCCGTGGCAATGCCTATGAAGCCTTGGGTCGTTATTCGGAAGCGCTGGCGGATTATCAAAAAATGGTAGCACTCAATCCAAAAGATCCTGCAGGCTATTACAACAGTGGAACCATGTATGCCAGGCTAAATAAATTAGAGGAAGCGTTACATAGATTCAACGCTGCGATCGAGCTTAAACCCGATTACGTTGTTGCCTATGAAAATCGTGGTGTGCTCCTGTCGATGATAGGCCGCCATACCGAGGCGCTCAGTGATCTTGACCGAGCCGTTCAACTCAGTCCGGAGAATCCGTCTTATTACTCGAATCGTGCCAGTGTCAATTTTAACTTGGGCAAATTAGCCGAGGCGTTCAGCGACCTTGACCAAGCTATTCAATTCAGTCCGGGGAATCCGTCTTATTACTTGGATCGCGCCAAATCCAATTTTGTGCTGGGCAAATTAGTTGAGGCGCTCAGTGATTTTGACCGAGCTATTCAGCTTAGCCCGGGAAATCCGTCTTATTACTCGGATCGCGCCAGAGCCAATTTTGAGTTGGACAAATTAGCCGAGGCGCTTAGCGACCTTGACCAGGCTATTCAGCTTAATCCGGGGAATCCGTCTTATTACTCAAATCGGGCCAGAGTTAATTCTAACTTGGGCAAATTTCAGGAAGCACAGAACGATTATGACATGGCACTTGACCTGTATGACGAAGTACTCAGGCAGGATGCCAAAAATAGTAACGCACTATTGAAACGTGGATTCATACTGAATAGGCTGAACAGAAAAAACGAGGCGATGGAAAGCTTCCGAAGAAGCTGCGAAGCTGGGAACCCGGAAGCTTGCAAACAATTGCGTTAGGACTGGTTCTCAAAAAATAATCTCTCCAAGCTAAAGGTCCAAAATTGGTAGTGTTGCCGCCAATATATCCAACACTGGTTTTGCGTACGCCCGGCAATTGGCGAAATGTCGCTTCCACACCCCGGAGGCAGCCAGCGGCAAAAATTGCCTAGCCCATGTTGTTCTCTATCAGTTGGTACAATTGACCTCATGAATACACACCTTTTACACCCTGTCGCCCTTAAATCGCAAACCGTTAATTTTAAGGCTTTGCCGCCGCTGTCGCTGTACATCCACATTCCGTGGTGCGTGCGCAAGTGCCCGTACTGCGATTTCAATTCGCACGAGGCGAAGGGTGTTTTGCCGGAACAGGAATATGTTGCGGCGCTCATTCGTGATTTGGAATTGTCATTGCCGTTGATCTGGGGGCGCAAGGTGTATACCGTGTTCATCGGCGGTGGCACGCCCAGCCTGCTTTCGGCGCAGGCCATGTCGAAAATCCTTACCATGGTGCGCACCTTGCTGCCGCTGGATGTGAATGCGGAAATTACGTTGGAGGCCAATCCCGGCACGGTAGAGGCGGAAAAGTTTGCCGGCTTTCGTGAGGCGGGCGTGAATCGCTTGTCGCTCGGCATCCAGAGTTTTAACGACGGCCATCTCAAGGCGCTCGGGCGCATACATGATGCGGGTGAGGCGCGGCGCGCGGTGGAAATCGCGCAGCGCCATTTCGACAATATCAATCTGGATTTAATGTATGGCTTGCCGCAGCAGACGCTGGCCGAAGCCGAAGCGGACGTGCGCGCAGCGTTAGCATACGCGCCGCAACATTTGTCTTGCTACCATTTGACGTTGGAGCCGAATACGCTGTTTCACCGCTACCCGCCTGCCTTGCCGGACGACGATACGAGCAGCGAGATGCAGCAGCGTATCGAGCAATTGCTGGACGAACACGGTTATCAGCATTATGAAACCTCGGCCTTTGCCCAGCCAAAAAAACAATCGCGCCACAACCTGAATTACTGGCAGTTCGGCGATTATCTGGGCATAGGCGCGGGGGCGCACAGCAAGCTGAGTTTTCCGGGAAAGGTGTTGCGTCAGGCACGCTACAAACAACCGCAGGCGTATCTGGAGCAAGTGGCACAGGGAACGCCGGTGCAGACTGAGCATGAAGTGGGGCGCGACGATCTGGTGTTCGAGTTCATGATGAATGCGCTGCGCTTGAATCAGGGGTTTGCTGCGGCGCTGTTCAGCGAGCGCACCAGCCTGCCCTTGCTGGTGATGCGCCGTGAGTTGGAAAAGGCCGAGCAGCGCGGATTGCTGGTGCGCGATCAGCAGCACATTGCGCCAACCGAATTGGGGCGGCGATTCCTGAATGACTTGCTACAAATTTTCCTTGCGGATAAAAACCAAATCCCAAACCCCGTGCCCCAACCTTAATCCGCGCTGTTCGAACTTGGTCAGCGGGCGGTAATCCGGGCGGGGCGCGTAACTTGTTGCAGTGTTTTGCAACAATGGCTCTGCACTCAATACCGCCAGCACCTGTTCGGCGTAGTCCTGCCAGTCGGTAGCGACGTGGATGTAGCCGCCGTGTTTGATTTTTTTCACCAGTTGCGCCACGAATGGCGGCTGGATCAGGCGGCGCTTGTTGTGGCGGGTTTTGTGCCAGGGGTCGGGAAAGAAAATGTGTGCGCCATCCAGCACATCGTCGGCCAACATGTCGCGCAACACCTCGACTGCATCGTGCTGAATGATGCGGATATTGCCTAGCCGTTTTTCTTCGATCTGCTTGAGCAGGCTGCCCACGCCGGGGGTATGCACCTCAATGGCCAAGTAGTCTGTTTCAGGGTGAGCTGCCGCGATAGTTGCCGTGCTTTCGCCCATGCCGAAACCGATTTCAAGTATTTTCGGCGCATTTCTGCCGAAGGCGGTGGCGAGATCCAGTGCTTGTGCGGAATAGGGGATGCCATATTGCGGCATCAAGCTGTCGTAGCAGCGTTGCTGCGCGTTGGAAACGCGCCCCTGGCGCAGCACATAGCTGCGGATGTGTGTTGAGCGTTGCTCCATCAAGGCTTGCCGATCAAGCCGCTGGTCGGTGAACTCGGCGTGGCGCTGTATAGTTTCTTCGGCATACGACCCGCAAGGTATGCCATGCGCCCGGCTTCAACCGCCAGCTTCATGGCCGAGGCCATCAATACCGGCTTTTGTGCGCCAGCGATGGCGGTGTTCATCAGCACGCCATGGCAGCCCAGTTCCATCGCGATGGCCGCGTCTGAGGCAGTACCCACGCCCGCATCCACCAGAACCGGCACCTGCACCCGTTCCAAAATGAGCTGCAAATTCCACGGATTGAGGATGCCCATGCCGGAGCCGATCAGCGAGGCCAGCGGCATGATGGCGACGCAGCCGATGTCTTCCAGCATGCGCGCCTGGATCGGATCGTCGGTGCAATACACCATCACCTGGAAGCCGTCCTTGACCAGTGTTGCGGCGGCCTTGAGGGTTTCCGGCATGTTGGGAAACAGAGTCTGCGGATCGCCCAGCACTTCGAGCTTGACCAGGGTGTGGCCGTCGAGCAGTTCGCGGCCGAGGCGCAGGGTGCGTACCGCGTCGTCTGCCGTATAGCAGCCGG
>VFLG01000081.1 GCA_009885195.1 Gallionellaceae bacterium | reverse complement strand
GGAGCAATGGGAACAAAAGGCGCGCGAGTTGGGGGCGTTTCGGCGCGGAAGGGGGGTCACCGACCCATCGATGCCATCAAGGATTGGAACCGCATCGCCCATCAGCTTGCCGAGCCGCCACGCCAGCGAGTTCGACAGATAGTGCGGGTGCGGGATTTATTAAGTTAGCGCTTATGGGCCTGCGCCGGTATGACACAGTTTTTTCTAATGGATTATTTGGGATGAAATCATTTGTTCTCGCCGTATTCGCAGCTGTAATTTTGCTGTCGGGTGGCTGTGCCACCGCGCCGGTGCAGCAACCCAAGCCCGGCTGGGTGGACGGTGACAGCGCCGGCTACCAGAGCACACAATATCTGGTTGGTCGCGGCATGGCAGCGACCCAGGAAGAAGCCAAAGATCGCGCCCGCGCCGATCTGGCAAAAATATTCCAGGTTAACGTGGCGGTGGACAGCGAGGATACCCAGAGCTTCAAGGCCGACTCCACCGGCACTGGGCCGGGGCAGTATCAAGGCTCGGTCTCGCGCCGCATCACTACGAGTACCGACCAGCTTGTGCGCGGCATTCAGATCGTCGAATTGTGGCATGACCTCGCCACGCAAAACGTTCATGCGCTGGCCATACTGTCACGCTTGCAGGCGGCGTCCGGCTTGCGTCAACAGATTGATGAACTGGATGACGCTACCGGAATATATGTCGGGCAGTCGCGGAATCACACCGATCTTTTTCTCAAAATTGCCGCTGCCAGCCGCGCAGGTGATGCGCAACAGGAGCGTCAGGACTTGCAAAAATCCTTGCAAGTATTGGACCCCTCCGGCATCGGCAGCGAGCCTGAATGGGACAGCACAAAACTCAAGACTGACCTGGACGAGTTGCTGAAACGGGTGCGGCTGGCAGCGCAAGTGCCAGCCGATTCACCCCGGGGATTGGCAGAGATAGTGGACGGCGCATTGGCCAAAGCCGGATTCATGATGGCGACCGGACAGAAGCCGGATTTCATTTTGCAGGCGCGGATGGATTTGACCGACCTCGGGTTGCAGGACGGTTGGTACTGGCAGCGCGGCAATCTGGAAGTCACTCTGACCGAAGCGGGCAACGGCCGGGTGCGCGGCACCAAGCGCTGGCCGATCAAGAGCAGCGCCCAGGACAGAAAAAGTTCGATCGAGCGCGCCTTGGGTCAGGCCGATACGGTGTTGAAACAAGAATTGAGATCCGCGATTATCGCTATGGTTGGTGGTTGATGAAGCATCAGCCCAACCTACCGGGCTGATGAGAGTAGGTGGGTCGCGTCACAAGTAGCCCGCATGAAGCGCAGCGAAATGCGGGAAAAACGGCCGACAATGGCATCTATCCCCGGATTCCGCTGCGCTCCATCCAGGCTACACACTGGGGCTGTTATGGAGTCGGCGCTTAAGTAAGAGCCATTCGGGGAAAGTTATTTCCGCGTGGGCACAAAGACGTGCCCACCCTACGGGGTGCGGTTGTTGCCCAACGGTCTGGAAGAATTGGAAAGGCCGGGGCGATTTGCCGGTGGCGAGCCTGCGCCTGGTGCATTGGCTGATATATCCACTTCCATCTGTGCTTTCGTATCTGCCGGCAATTCGACCCGTTTGATCACGCCGCCTTCCGACAACAGCACATAGCGGCTATGTACTTCTTTGAGCGTGACCCCGGGAACCACTTCCTTATTGATCCTGATCGCTTGCGCCAGCTTGCCGTTGGCCGCCAGGATCGCGACACTCTCCGCCGGGTTGCTGGCGACGACCACGCCTTTTAATTGAAAATTGCTGGCGACGGCAGCGGTTGAACGACCGCCCAGCAAGCTTGCCGCCGCGTCCAGTCTTGGAGCAGGTTGAGCCGTCTGGGGTGGCGCTGCGACCGCACGTAGCGGCGGCTTGAGCAATTGCATCGCCCAATACGCAGCCGATGCGCACAAGGCGATGAACAGTATAAAACTTGTAACCAGGGGCAGTCGTTTCATGGTGTTCCTCTTAACTTAAAACGGCTATTAGTCCACGAAAAACACGAAAGGCACGAAATAAATCAACAGGCTGTTAGCAAAGTCATTCACCCATTGGATATCTATTTACGTAGTGGAATTTTCGTGTTTTTAGTGTTTTTCGTGGACAACTGCTTTTTATAGGATTAGCGCACCAACTGGTTGATCTCGATAATCGGCATCAGCACGGCCAGCACGATCAGTAGCACCACCACGCCCATCGCCAGTATCAATGCCGGTTCCAGCAACCCGGCCATGGTCATTGCGCGCCGTTCCAGATCTTGTTCCTGCGCGTTGGCGGCGCGCTCCAGCATGGCGGGCAATTCTCCGGTGACTTCACCGGCGCGGATCATGTGGATCAGCATCGCCGGGAAATGTTTGTGCGCCGACAGCGCGCGCGCCAGGCCGACGCCTTCGCGCACGCTATTGGTCGCCTCTTCAACTTGTGCGCGCATGGCAATATTGGTCAGGGTGTCGCGGCTGGTTTGCAATGCGCGCAGGATCGGCACGCCGGAGCCGGTGGTAATCGCCAGCGTGCTGGCGAAGCGTGCGGTGTTGAGGCTGCGCTCGAATTTTCCGTACAGCGGCGCGGTCAATAACCAGGTGTGCCAGCGCAGTTTGATCGCGGGGTCTTGTAGTGCGCGGCGCCAGGCGAAAGCCAGCGCGATGACAGCCAGAAAAACCATCCATCCATAATTACGCACGAAATCCGAAACGCCCAGCATCACCACGGTCAGGAACGGCAGCTTTTGTTTGGTGTTGGCGAATACCGATACGATTTGTGGCACCACATAGGTCAGCAAAAAGATCACGATCAAAAACGCCACCACGGTGACAATGGCCGGGTAGGTGAACGCGAGCTTGACCTTTTGCACCAGCGCGTTGCGCCGTTCGATATAGTCGGCCAGCCGCGACAGCACGCGCGCCAATTGGCCGATCTGCTCGCCCGATGCGACCAGCGCGCGGTAGATGTCGGCAAAATCGCGCGGATGTTGTGCCAGCGCATCGGATAGCGATGCGCCGCCCATTACTTCGGAGCGTATCGAGGCGATCAGGTCGCGCACGTAGGTGCGTTCGGCCTGTTCCAGCAACGCGGAGAACGCCTGCTCCAGCGGCAGGCTGGCTTCGAGTAGGCTCGCCAACTGGCGTGTGAACAGGGCCAGCTCCACGGTTGAAAGGCGATCTCCGAATGCGCTGCGTTTGGTTAGTCCCGCTTCGTCGAGCTGGGTCGCAATCGCGTCAACGTTGATCGGCGTCAGACCCTGGTTGCGCAACTCGGCGCGTGCGGCACGCGCGCTGTCGGCGTTGACTACCCCTTTTTTGGTGGCGCCAAGTGCATCGGCGGCTTCGTAACTGAATGCTGGCACGCTGTTTATCCTCAAAAAGCAATTAGTCCACGAAATACACGAAAAGCACGAACATATTCCACTTGATATCACGAGTGACGGCAGCACCTGATGGGTGGCTTGCCACACAATTGCAACTTATTAAGTTTTTCGTGGCTTTCGTGCTGTTCGTGGATGAAAAAAGGTTTCGGTTTATTCCTTGGTGACGCGCAACAATTCCGCTTGCGTCGTCGTGCCACCTGCCAACCAGCGCTCGCCATCTTCGCGCATGGTGCGCATGCCGTCTCGCTGCGCGGTGGCGCGGATGTCGGCTTCGGAGGCGCGGTTATGGATTTGCGCGCGTATCTGGTCGGTGGTCAGCAGCAATTCATACACGCCGACTCGTCCTTGATATCCGGTGTGGCCGCATTTTTCGCAGCCGACATCGTGCCAGAATTTTCCATCTTGCCGTTTGCAGTGCGGGCATAATTTGCGCACCAGACGCTGTGCGACCACGCCGAGCAGCGACGACGACAGCAGAAAAGGCTCGATGCCCATATCCAGCAAGCGCGTGACCGCCGCCGCCGCATCGTTGGTGTGCAGGGTC
>VFLG01000085.1 GCA_009885195.1 Gallionellaceae bacterium | reverse complement strand
TCGCGCTGCAGGAGATGGCGGACGGCAAGCTCGACATCATTATCGGCACGCACAAGCTGATCCAGAAGAACGTGAAGTTCCACAACCTGGGCTTGGTCATTCTCGACGAAGAACACCGCTTCGGCGTGCAGCAGAAAGAAAAATTGAAAGCCTTGCGCGCCGAAGTGGACGTGTTGACGCTGACCGCCACGCCGATCCCGCGCACGCTGGCGATGTCGCTGGAAGGACTGCGCGATTTCTCGGTGATCGCCACCGCGCCGCAACGGCGGCTGTCCATCAAGACATTCGTCGTGCAAACCAGCAACGGCATCATACGCGAAGCGGTACTGCGCGAATTGAAGCGCGGCGGCCAGGTATATTTCCTGCACAACGAGGTGGACACCATCGCCAACATGGCGGAGAAACTGACCGAGCTGCTGCCCGAGGCGCGCATCCGCGTGGCGCACGGACAAATGGCCGAGCGCGAACTGGAAGCGGTGATGCGCGATTTTTACCAGCAGCGTTTTAATGTGCTGCTATGTACCACCATCATCGAGACCGGCATCGACGTGCCCAGCGCCAACACCATCCTGATGAATCGCGCCGACCGTTTCGGCCTAGCGCAGCTGCACCAGTTGCGCGGCCGCGTCGGACGCTCGCACCATCAGGCCTACGCCTACCTGCTGGTGGACAGCATGGAAGGCCTCACTGTGCAGGCGAAGAAGCGGCTGGAAGCGATCCAGGCGATGGAACAACTCGGCAGCGGCTTCTACCTCGCCATGCACGATCTGGAGATACGCGGTGCGGGCGAAGTGCTGGGCGAATCGCAAAGCGGCGAGATGCAGGAGATCGGCTTCAGTTTATACAACGACATGCTCTCCGCCGCCATCGCCTCGCTCAAGCAAGGCAAAGAGCCGGACATGGCTCACCCGCTGGGTGTGACCACCGAGATCAACCTGCACGCCCCCGCGCTGCTGCCCAACGATTACTGCGGCGACATCCACCAGCGGCTGGTCATCTACAAACGGATGGCGAATTGCGCCACGCTGGAAGATCTGGACGACATGCATCAGGAACTGATCGACCGCTTCGGCCTGCTGCCGCAACCCGCGCAGATATTACTGGACTGCCACCGCCTGCGCGTCCTCGCCAAGCCGCTCGGCATCAGCAAATTGGACGCGTCTGCGGAAAGCATCCTGATCCAATTCGTGCCCAACCCGCCGATCGACCCGATGAAGATCATCGCCATGATTCAAAGCAAGCGGCATATCAAAATGGCGGGGCAGGATAAACTGCGCATTGAGTTGAAGTATGGGGAATTGCAGCAGCGTGTGTTGGCGATTAAAAATTTCTTTGGGGAGTTGCAGTAAATATTCGTAGATGGCAATAAACGCGGTGCATTACACCGGATGCCCACAACATACGGCGCAATGCCCCCTTGGTTATTGCGCGAACTTAATCGGTACACGCACCTTAATCCGACTGATATTGCAAAGAAATTGGGGTAAAGAAAAACCCGCCAAAGCGGGTTTTTAGTAGCATGTTGAATTGTTTTAAGGGTTAACCTCAGCAGCATTTACAGAAAATGGCAAAGGCCCAGGCACGCGTTCCAAACGAACTCCTGTTAGCGCAACAACACCTGCAGGCGATGCATCTGAACCATCAGGTAACTGCCCAATGTTCAAGGTGCTAAATGTTAATTGAGCTGACAAAGTCCAATTCCCTTCATGGATTCCTTTGTGTTTCATCATCAATACTACCAATTCCCTATTGGTTATTGTTTCTGTGGATTCGAGACTGGTTTGGGCACTGACTTTGGATTTGATCTTTTTTGTTTCAGCCATGATGAGTTACTCCAATAGATTGTGGCGTCTGATAAGTTATAAATTTTTGTCCAAGGGGCAAAACTGATGGTATTGCCACCATAGATGGAGTTGCGCTATTGAAAATAAATGTTGCATGCTTCCATACATGCATCGTGGACATAGCATCAGTAATAATGTGCCCAAGGAAATCTACAGCCTTTGAAACAACTTTTGAGATCCCATCAGCTTCTCCGGCATACGATGCAATAGCAGTCACCAAATACAGATTGAAACTTATATCTTCCTGGGCGGCCATTCTTGCAGCTTTTGCATGAAGAGATTTGGGAAGTCGCAACGTAACGCGCCCGCTGAATTCATCTGATGGCGCTGGGTATGGAAGCGGAAACTCCGCATGCGCTTCGTCCGCAATTGCTTTCAGAGTTTGAACTGAATCCAGAACTAACTCACGAGCTGCTTCAAAGGTATCCTCATATGCACTGATATTAGGGAATTCTGCAACTCGCCCTACGTATAGTATTTCACCGTCTTCTTCTTCTTTGCGGATTGTAATTGTGTAAGACTCAGGATCGAATTTCATTTTAGGTGCTCCTTAATTCCTTCTTCATTCTGCTTAACAAATTTATACAGTTTTTTTATGTAGTTGGGTTTAACTTTTGCCCCCTTGTTATGCCCGCAGTCAAAGTCTGGATATTCTTTCCAATCAACGATCGGGTGCTTTGCAATTTTATGGCCTGCGCTTCCGCAGTCCACTATTTGAAACCCAAGTTCTTCTAATACTGCCGTAAATTCCTTGCAGGACGTGTTTGCCCCTTTGGAAAAACTGCCAAGTTTGTTGTATAGCTCTTCGAATTTTGCCATATATGACACCGCCTGTGGTGTCATTATATCTTAATTTAGCAGGTTATGTAAATAAATAATCGGTGAAGTACCACGGTTTGTTTTCAACCCGCCATCAACTCCACCTTCAACTTCTTCCCCAGCACCGCCGCAACCCGTGTAAGGCACAGTCTTTGGCAGGGCGGCAATAACGAAGCGTATTCGTGCCGGATTACTCACAAAACATGCGGCGCAATGCCCCGTTGCCCTTCGACACGCTCAGGACAGGGTTATTGCACCAGCGAACTGATTATCTACACGACATCTTTGGAATGATTCAACAGTAGTCGTTGAGTTAGCGGCTTATTTTATTGTTTCTACCGCCAGACAAAAATCCTGCCACGCCTTGGCTTTCTCCAGCGGGGCGCGTAGCAGATAGGCCGGGTGATAAGTAATAATAAGCGGGATACCGTGATAATCATGCGGCTTGCCGCGCAGGTTTGCTAGGGCATCATCACGTCCCAGCAGGGATGCGGCAGCCGTCTTTCCCAGCGCCACGATCAGCTTGGGCTGAATAAGTTTGATCTGTTGCGCCAGGTAAGGCAAACACTGAGCAATCTCGTCGGCTCCCGGTTCGCGATTGCCGGGCGGGCGGCATTTGACGATGTTGGCAATGTAAACATTGTCGCCGCGTTTCAATTTTATTGCCGCCAACATGTTGTCCAGCAGTTTGCCCGCATGCCCCACAAACGGTTCGCCTTGCGCGTCTTCATCCTCGCCCGGCCCTTCACCCACGAACAACCAATCTGCCTGTTCATCCCCCACGCCGAAAACGGTCTGCGTGCAACTGGCGCGCAACTTGCACGCGGTGCAGTTTTTCACTAAATCTTTTAGTTGAGGCCAGCCGAGGTCAGCCAAGCTTGGTTTTTCTGCCTTCGCCTCAGCGGGATTTTCCAGAACAGCATGGCTCTCCGCCGATTCTGCCACGCGCTCAACTGCCACTACCAGTTGCGCAGGCATGGACGGCACTGGCTCCGCCGCCGGGTGTGCTGCACTGTGACCCTCGCGCAGCCGCCACAGCGGGTGGAGATTCAGCTCGCGCAGTATCGCTTCTTGCCTGGCACTCATAATTTAGCACTCACAATCTGCACTCCATCACTATTGCATCCTCACGTCCGTTAGCGGCAGGATAATAGCCGCGCCGCACGGCAAGCTCGCTGAATCCCGCTTTGCGATACAAGCCCAGCGCCGCCATGTTGGAAGGGCGCACTTCCAGAATCACGCGCTGCACATTCAAGTCACGCGCGACATTCAACATCTCGTCCAGCAGCGCAGATCCCATCCCTTGGCGCTGATATTCAGCGCCGATGCTGATGTTGAGCAAGTGCACCTCGTCCACTGCCGGCATGAGCACCGCATAACCCAGCATCTTGCCCTGCGCCTCATACACTTGGCACACATAATCACTTTTGAGCGCATCCAAAAAATTCCCGCGCGTCCAGGGATGAGCATGCACGCGCTGCTCGATGGACAGCACATTATCCAAATCGGCAATGACCAAATCACGCAGGGCTGGTTTCATTAGCGCTCAGAAGTTTTCAGCGCCACCTTGTCGCGCAGATAAAGCGGCCTGGCTTGCGCCGCATCCACCCCTTGCCCGGCAGCAAACAATGGCGCGGAAAGCTGGGCAATTGCGCTGGCCTGCGGCACGGCCTGAGCATCACTGCCAATGAGTTGCCCGGCATAACGCCCCTCCAGTGTCGCAGCATACAGGGCGAAGCCGCTGCCGGCACCGAACCAGCCGGAACCTTGAACTTGCGGCGCGTACTGCGGCAAACACAAACCCGGTTCGCATACCGTCACCCACTCCCCTGCCCGCTTTTCATAGGCGGCATGATAAATCTCACCCACGCGCGCATCCAGTGCAGCAATTACTTTATCGTGGCCGGCAGCCTGCGCCAGCGCTTGCAGAGTACTCACGCCCACAACCGGCAAGTCCGCCCCCAGCGCCAATCCCTGCGCCACGCCGCACGCAATACGCACACCGGTAAATGAACCCGGCCCCATGCCAAAAGCAATACCGTCCAGTTGCGCCAGCTTGATGCCTGCCGCACGCAACACTTCATCCAGCATTGCTATCAGCACCTCGGAATGACGCTGACCAACGAGTTCGCAGCGGCTGGAAATGTCTCCGTCCTGCCATAATGCAACCGAACAATATTCGGTGGAAGTTTCCAGCGCCAGGATTTTCATTCAAGTATCTATGGGTGAAGTTTCTGACTTTATACCAGCAACAGCGCCACCGCCTGCGCCGCGATGCCTTCGCCGCGCCCGGTGTAGCCCAGCTTTTCAGTGGTCGTGGCTTTCACGTTCACTGCGTTCATCGCCACACCCAAATCGGCGGCAATATTCTCCACCATCTGTGCGATATGCGGTGCCATTTTTGGTGCTTGCGCGATGATGGTGGCATCCACGTTGCCGATACGAAAGCCCGCACGAGCCACCATGCGCGCCACCTCGCGCAGCAGGACACGGCTGTCGATGTTCTGGTACTTGGCATCCGTATCAGAAAAGTGGCGACCGATGTCACCCAGCGCCGCCGCACCCAGCAAGGCATCGCAGATCGCGTGTAGCAGCACGTCGGCATCCGAATGGCCGAGCAATCCCCTGTCGCACGGTATCTCCACCCCGCCGATGACCAACTTGCGCCCCTCGACCAATTGATGAACATCAAACCCCTGCCCGATTCTCATGTTATTTTCCTATCAACCCGTCATTCCCGCGCGGGCGGGAATCCAGTCAGTTAAAAACTACCCGCAACGCGGGACAAAACCCAAAAGCATATTCAATTATTGAGCATTCCATGATTCGTAACAAACATGCCGTTCGGGCTGATGCTTCGATGAACTCAGCACAGGGTACATCCGTTCGTGGTGACCATTCGACAGGCTCATGGCAGGGTACGCCATGCGTATCGAACCATAAACGGATGTATCGAAGCCCAATCACCGAGCGGTCGGCACCCTTCGATACCTCAGGGTGAACGGTGTAATGAATAACGGAAAGATTAATAAACCGCTAGATTCCCGCCTGGCCGAAGGCCAGTTTATCCTGAGTCTATCGAAGGGCCGGAATGACAACATTTATTTTTTCTCAGAACCCAGCAGCAACTCCGCCAGCCTGATGTCCTGCGGATAAGTCACCTTAAAATTGGTTGATTCGCTCTCCACCAGCTTGGGATGCAAGCCCAGCGCCTCGACCGCAGCAGCCTCATCCGTGACATTGCGCGCGCCTTGCAAAGCTTGCAATAACAGCCCGGTACGAAACATTTGCGGCGTCTGCGCCTGCCACAATCCCTCGCGGTTTTCCGTCCGTGCAATGCGCTGCCCGGCAGCGGCGCGCTTCAGTGTATCCGCCACCGGCATCGCCAGAATGCCGCCCACTTCGTCATCGCGTAACTCGCTAATCAATCGCGCCAGTTGTGCCTGGCTCAAGCAAGGACGCGCGGCGTCATGCACCAGCACCCAACTGTCAGGCTCCAGTTCGGCAGCCATCAGCCCATTCAGCACACTTTCCGCGCGCAACGCACCGCCACAAAAAAGCGGCTGCAATTTGTCGCCGAAACGAGACCAGTCATAACGATGCCATTGCTCATCGTCCGGCGCGAGCACCACAAACACGATGCTGATATCCACGTTGGCACACAAAGTTGCCAGCGCGTGATATATCATCGGCTGACCGGCCAGCGCCAGATATTGCTTGGGCAGCCCGCTCCCCATGCGGGAACCGGAGCCTGCGGCAGGAACAAGGGCAAAGAATTCTGACATGCGCGTTGGTTATTGTGCTCTATGCTGGCTAAATATGATTTGAATTACTACTGACAATTAAATGGGACTCCATTCAGCTCTTGATGCCGAACTTGGGTCCATGGAATACAGTCCTGTATCTGGCCTGAATTGTCTGGTCTTCCGTGCTTTGCACTTTAAAATCGATAGCAGTAACTTCATTGGTGACGTATTTTCCTGGCACCTTAATAAAAATCGTATATCGGCTGACCTTGCCATGATGTATTAACAGAGGTGTCTCGGCACCCATAATAGACTGGCCTTGCATGTCGCTTGTGGCACTAAAAGACACGTGAATGTCGCTGTCAGTTTCATTCACAAGTTTGAGCACATATTTATTTTGAATAGAACCGTCACTCTGAAGCACGAATAGTGGCTGGCGTTCTGCTATTACTGTCAGCCTGAGTGGTCCCGAGTAGGTCAGTTTATAGACACTCCATGTTATCGCAGGGAGCACAACAAATAGAGCAAACAGGATATGACGAGCATATTGATATTGATACCATTTTTTATTACTCACCTTTTTAAGCGATGAGTCAAAAAGTGCATACAAAGCACTAAACATGACGACTGAAGCCGCAGAAACGTACCAATATCTCCCTCCTTGGCTCAACCATAAACCTGTAGACAGCTTAGAGGCTATGACTACCATTCCATGCACCATAATAGCAGTCAATATTCCATAACCAATACATTCCAAAGTATATCTAAAGTACTTCATAATTATCTCGTCGGCACTCGTGATCTGGCTGGATACGCCAGTTTCGGTAATTTTTCCATATCGAGCCTCCACCAGTCAGCTTAACCTATCAATGGCGGCCATTTTTCCAGCCCACCTCAGAATTTTTGACTATCCTGTGATTCATGGTGGCTGATATAATAATTATGTCATGAATAGTACAACTTTGTTTGGCGGCTCTTGGCCATTTTATTGACTTCAAGATGAATAATAGGCGAATATTCGGCATTAACTGTCAGGGAAGGTCAGCAATGAATAAACCAGTCGCAGCAATACTTCTAACCCTGTTTATAGGCGGGTGTGGCAAAGGCGGCGGATCGGGTGAAGAGGTGGCGGTGCCGCAAGGAACGATTGCCCACCAGATGCCGATACCCGGATTACAGGAAACGCAAAGGTTATGCGCGCAATGCCATGCCTTGCCGAATCCAAGCCAGCATCACCCCGCTGCCTGGCCCGGTATCGTGGCACGAATGGAGAGCCATATGATCGCAAACAAAAGACCCACGCCGAATCAAATGGAACGTGAAGCGATTCTTGGCTATTTGCAGAGTGGTTGGCAGAAGTGAGCTAAACCCGCTCCCATAAATAGCCGTGGGTCAGTTTATCCCGCTAAAAATCTGCACATCTACCATGACACCCGCCCCGACATTGCCTTGAGAAACGGGCAGCACAATAAAACAATTGGCCTTGCTCATTGAACTGAGTATGCCCGATCCTTGTTCTCCCGTGGTACGCACTGACCATCCGCCGCTCGTATCCTGACTGAGGATGCCGCGCTGAAACTCGGTGCGCCCCGGCACCTTTTTTATGGCGCTGGCGCAAGCAACTTTGAAGGTAAATGCAGGCTTGGGTTGTTGCCCCATCAGCACCAGCAGCGCATCACGGACGAACTGCTGAAAAGTCACCATGACGGCGACCGGGTTGCCGGGCAGCCCGAAGAAATGACATGGCCCGATTTTTCCATAGGCCCCGATTTTCCCATAAGCTAGGGGTCGGCCCGGTTTCATGGCAATTTTCCAGAATACGACTTCGCCGATTTCTGCCAGCAGTTGCTTGATGTAATCGGCCTCGCCGACGGACACCCCGCCGCTGGTAATGACGGCATCGGCCTGTTGCGCAGCCTCCACAAAAGCCGCCTTGAGACTGGCCTTGTCATCGCGGATATTTCCCTTATCCAGAATTTCCACACCCAGTTCGTTTAATAAACCAAGCAATGAATAACGGTTGCTGTCGTAAATTTGGCCGGGCGCCAGCGGCGAACCGGGTTGTTGCAATTCATCGCCGGTCGAAAAAATCGCAACCTTCAGTTTGCGATAAACGGTCACTTCGTCGAATCCAAGCGAGGCCAGCAAACCCATCTCGGCTGGGCGTATCGGCTGCCCTCGAACCAACACCGCTGAGCCTTGTTGGATATCTTCCCCAACACGACGAATGTTCTGCCCACGGCGCAAGTCGCCGGGAATTGCAATTGAGTTGCCCTCAACCGTGACCTGCTCCTGCATCACTACGCTGTCGCACCCTTGCGGAATAAGCGCGCCGGTCATGATGCGCACGCATTCGCCTGCCAACACCTCCCCCTCAAAGGCGTGCCCGGCATAGGCGCTGCCTATCATCTTGAACTTTCCTGCGGCGTTTGCCAGATCATCAAAGCGCACGGCATAACCATCCATCGCCGAATAGTCGTGCGGCGGCACGTTCATGGGCGATAACACATCGCTGGCCAAGGTGCGCCGTAATGCCGCACTCAATTTCACCGATTCTTGTTCCGTGATGGGTGTAAGGAATTGCCGGATCAGCTCGCGTGCTTGCGCCACCGGCATGGCATTGGGGTCATAGTCATCCAGCGATTCAAGCCTGGATAAAGATCGGGATTGGGATTCCATATTGCAACGTTGGAATATGCAGATGCCCTTATTTACGCATAGCAGCGCAGATTCCTGGAGAACTGCTGCACGGCGGCAATGCCACTGTTCTCGGCGCGATGACACCAGCCTTCCAGTTGCTTGACCAGTTGCTCTTTGGTGGCGTTAGAACGTTGCCAGATGGCAGCCAGCTCTTGGCGCAACGTGTAGGCAGTGTGTAGCGTAACGCTGGCTTTGATCACTATTCCAAGCTTGGTTTTTTGCTGCACAGTCAGGTCGCTTTCGTCCTGGTGCAGCCAGTGCTTGATACGCGCCACGTCGAACTTGTCCGATGCTTGCAGCTTGAGGCGGGCGATTTCTGCCGAATAAGTCTTCTTCAATAATTTGGCGTATTTCGCTGTCACTTCATAACGGTTGGCAATGACGGCGTGCAAAGTCTCCAGATCGCACGCAGTTTTGGTCAGGTTCAAGCGCAATTGCGGGGCGAGTTTTTTCACTTGCGCCAGACCGATAATTTTCAAAGTACGGATGTATAGCCAGCCGATGTCGAATTCATACCACTTGCTGGAGAGCTTAGCGGAGGAGGCATAGGCGTGATGATTGTTGTGCAGCTCTTCACCGCCGATGAAAATGCCCCACGGTACGATGTTGGTGGAAGCGTCGGCACAGGCGAAATTGCGATAACCCCAGTAGTGCCCTGCCCCATTGACGATGCCGGCCGCATTGATGGGAATCCACGCCATTTGCACCGCCCAGATGGTCAGGCCCAGCGGACCGAACAGCAATACATTAATAGCCAGCATCAGTGTGATGCCCATCATGCTGTGCTTGCTATACAGATTATTTTCCAGCCAGTCATGCGGCGTGCCGTGGCCGTATCTATCCAGCGTTTCCTGATTCCTGGCTTCTTTGCGATACAGCTCCGCGCCTTCCAGCAGCACTTTCTTGATGCCCAGAATGATCGGGCTGTGCGGATCTTCCTCAGTTTCGCATTTGGCGTGATGCTTGCGGTGGATGGCGGCCCATTCCTTGGTGACGATGCCCGTGGTCAACCACAGCCAGAAACGGAAGAAATGGCTGGGGATGGCATGCAATTCCAATGCGCGATGCGCCTGATGGCGGTGCAGAAAGATGGTGACGGACGCAATCGTGATATGGGTCAAGGCCAAGGCCACAACGACATAACCCCACCACGGCAAATCAATAAAACCTGAAAACATTCCAGCTCCTGTGAAATACTTAACTGATGCGCGTCATTCTACCAGAACGGCAAAAATCAGACGGCGACCCATGCATTGGCCTGTTGGCAATCGCTTGACGCGCTCAACGTATTAATGGGTGTGAAAGAATTCTATCTGTGGCTGGGTAGCTTGCACCGGCGTGCGCACATTCACTTGCTGATCAAGTCCTTGTTGTTGTGCTGCGTGCCAGAAAGCATCCTGCCGGTCTGGGCCAAACGGGTAGCCATGGCCGAACCCGTAACGCGCCAATGCCGCGCCGATATATACCGCTATCTGACTTTTCACCACTGGATTCACCGCAAAAGTCGCCTCTGAATCGGAACACCTTTATGATATTGCCCGGACATTAAAATACACAAGAATAAAAAAGCAGCCCTGCGGCTGCTTTTTTATTTTTGGTGAATGTATTTACGCCGCTACGCGGCGCTTGAATTCACCAGTTCGGGTATCAATTTCGATCTTGTCGCCGATTTCGCAGAATGCAGCCACGGGTAATTCCATGCCTGAGCCAATCTTGGCGGGCTTCATTACTTTGCCGGAGGTATCGCCTCGCGCTGCGGGTTCGGTGTAGACAATTTCGCGCACAACTGTATTGGGCAAATCCACGGAAATAGCCTTGTCGTTATAGAACACCATTTCGCACGGCATGCCGTCTTCGAGGTAGTTTATCGAATCACCCAGATTTTCCTTTTCCACTTCATACTGGTTGTACTCGGCGTCCATGAACACATACATTGGGTCGGAAAAATAGGAATAAGTGGCGTCCTTGCGATCGAGCATCACCATTTCAAATTTGTCGTCCGCCCGATATATCGACTCGCCCGGCGAATCGGTCAACAGGTTCTTGAATTTCATTTTTACCACCGAACCATTGCGGCCGGAGCGGGTATATTCGGCCTTTAACACCACCATGGGATCGCTGCCGACCATGATGACGTTGCCTGCGCGGAGTTCTTGAGCTATTTTCATGTCTGCCTGCCTTAAAATCCAAATTTAATTATGAGCCGTGCATTCTATCAATTTTCTGAAAAAAATTCAGCAAATTCAAAGCGAGGCTGTTACCCGACAAATGCTGCGCCCACGCCTGAGCGTGCTGCCGCAACATAGACTGGTGTACCCAAAAATCGTTCCATGCCTGTCCTGAGCCTGTCGAAGCGGCCTGTCCTGACCCTTCGACTGAGCTCAGGACTAAAGGCTTTGTCGAAATAGCCTGTTCAGTACCTTCCCCGTTATTCCACCCTTCCCACAAGACACGCATCGCGTGTGCCGTATCCGGCGAACATCCGGAGCAATATATATCCATGAAGGCGCGCAGCTTTTTGATATGCACCTTATCGTGCTGCGGGTAGATGTGCCAAACGAAAGGCCGCGCCGCCCATTGCGCGCGCACGCAAGAATCTTCCCCGCGCACAAAATTGAGGTCGCATGCCCATAGTAATTCGTCATAGCGATCCTGTTCCATAAACGGCAGCACGCGCACTTCCAGGCTGCCCCGCCTGAACGACTCGCCCGGCACAGCCTGAGCCAGCCCGAAAAATTCCGCCACCTGCGGCAGCGCACGTCCCTCTGGCACCAGGCAAAGAATGGGGGTGCTGCTCTCTGACCAGGCGGAAAATAATGCTGATAGCGCGGGATTTTCGTAGCAGAACAACGACACGCGCACTTCATCCGGTTTGGATGGCGGCACACCAAGCGCGTGCCAGAAGGCAGCGATGGCTAGCGGATCGCGCTGGAAACCATCGCGGCGCGCCATAAGATCGCTTTCCAATAGCAAGCCGCCCGTGTCCGGCGTGAAGCCGGGAAAGAAAAAATATTTAACCAGCGGCAGCGAGGGATGCGGTGATGGCAGGCCGTGGCAACCCGCGACCCATTCTTCCGCGCTCAAATGTTCCAGATTAATCCACACCGGCCCTTCGACGGAGCTCAGGACAGGTTTGCGCGCTTGCGCGGCCATCGCGGCGATGTATGACTCTGGCAACACGCAGCCGAAGGCCTCGATGACCAGTTCGGCAGGCTGAATCGTTTTCTCATCTCCGTTCGGGCTGAGGTATCGAAGCCCATTTTGCTCTGCCCCGGATGCCCCGCCGTCCACCCTTCGATACGCTTGGCGTACCCTGCCATGAGCTTGTCGAATGGTCAGGGCGAACGGGCTATCTAGTCCATGCCATCGTCGCACTTCCACACTGTGACAACGCTGAACATCCAATGCCGCATCGACATCGGGACACAACCTGCGGAAACTGCTCAGATCGTCCACCCACAGCCGCACCATCATGCCATGCTCATGCGCCAATTGCCGCGCCAGGCGCCAGCTCACGCCGATGTCGCCGTAGTTGTCCACTACAGTGCAGAAAATGTCGCAGCTAATGGGCTTATTCACAGGGTAAATTTGTTCTCGGAAATATGTTATTAAAATAAATGATGGCTGGCGTTTTATGAGTCCCGGTCAATCAAAGAGCAGTAGGGTGGATAAGCGTAGCGCATCCACCGTGCCAGCCAAAATTGGTGGATGCGCTACGCTTATCCACCCTACATTTTTTCAGAGAACAAATTTACCCTGGACTTACTCATTCTGTCCGTAACGCCTCGACCGGATCCAGCCTTGCCGCGCGCCGTGCGGGCATCACACCCGCCGCGAGACCGATAGTAATCGCACTCAATTCGGCGAGCACGGCAAACAGCCACGGCGTGTGCACCGGCAAAGCCGGAAACAGCAAATGCAACACCTGTGCGATGCCGACACCCAGCGCCAGCCCGGCCAGACCACCCAGCGCGGAGAGCAATATCGCCTCGCCCAGAAACAGCGTCAGCACCTGCCGTTCTCGCGCACCCAAAGCACGCAGCAAGCCG
Source organism: Gallionellaceae bacterium (assembly GCA_009885195.1). Classification (GTDB taxonomy): domain Bacteria; phylum Pseudomonadota; class Gammaproteobacteria; order Burkholderiales; family Gallionellaceae; genus Nitrotoga. The sequence continues at coordinate 26,817 of VFLG01000085.1, read as the reverse complement.
ATCTCGGCAGTGCGTTCGGTGACCGCCATGGTCATGATGGTCAAGATGCCGACCCCGCCCACCAGCAGGGAAATTCCGCCCAGTGCGCCCACCGCGAAGGTGATCACATCCAGCACCGAACCCAGCACTTCAAGCGCCTTTTCTTGCGGAGTTATCGTGAAATCTTCGCGCCCGTGCCGCTCCTTGAGCAGCGCGGTGATGGCAGCCACCATGCTTTTCGAGTCGGTGCTGGCTTTGTAGCTGAGGTGGATATCGATCAGCCCGACGCGATTGAACAGCTCCATCGCTCGCGCAGCAGGAATATAAACCGCGTCATCCAAATCAAACCCCAACACCTGCCCTTTCGGCTCCATCACGCCGATCACCCGATAGCGTTGGCCGCCGATGCGCAAATAACTGCCGAGCGGATTCTGCCCGGCAAACAGTTCCTGACGCACCTTTGCGCCGAGCACCACCATGGCGCGTGCCTGGGTCGGATCATCATCCGGCAAAAAACTGCCGGTCTGCACCTTCATGTTGAAGATGTCGGTCATTTCGTGACCCACCCCGGACACCATGGTGCGGCGCGTCTTGCCATTGGCGCGCACCTCGGCATTGCCCTGCACACCGGGGGTGACATACTCGACATTCGGCAAGCGGCGCAAGGCTTGCGCATCCTCGATGGAAAGCGGCCTGACCGAGCCGAACATGCCGACATTCGCACCATGTGTCTGCGTCTTGCCGGGCTGGATGTTGATCAGATTGGTGCCAAACTGGCTGAATTCAGCCAGCACGAATTGATGCAGGCCTTCGCCGATGGAGGTAAGTAGAATCACCGCCGTGATACCGATGGCGATGCCCAGACCGGTCAGAAAACTGCGCATCCGATAGGCGAGGATGCTGGAGGTGGTGAGGCGGATCAGGTCGGGGAGTAGCATTTTATGACCTCGCCAGCGCCATCACCGGATCAAGCTGCGCCGCACGTCTGGCCGGCCATACGCTGAACAGTATCCCGGTACCGAGCGATGTGCCCAACGCCGCCAGCACTGCCCACCAAGGCGCAGCTACCGGCAAGGTTGGATAGATTTGCGCGATCACCATGACGCCTGCCTGACCCAGTATCAAACCGGCCACGCTGCCGATGCTGGACAATAAAATCGCTTCGGCAAAAAACAAGTTCCTGATTTGCACGGCGGGCGCGCCCAATGCCTTGAGCAGGCCGATTTCCTTGACGCGTTGCGACACCGCGATCAGCATCACGTTCATGATCAGGATGCCCGCCACTGCCAGACTGATGGAGGCGATGCCGCCCACTGCCAGCGTCAACGCGCGCAAGATGCGGTCGAAGGTCGCCAGCACCGCATCTTGGGTGATGACCGTCACATCGCGTTCGCCGCCGTGCCGTTCAAACATGATTTCTTCCACATCGTGTTTCGCCAGCTCGACGGTATCGCGACTTTTCGCTTCGACCAGAATGCGCAACAAGCCGGAGGTATTGAACAGCATGTGCGCCGAGGCGACCGGCACGATGACCAACTCGTCGGTGTTGAGACCCATTGATTCGCCCTGTGTGGCCATCACGCCGATCACGCGAAAGCGCCGGTCGCCCAGCCGTACCCTGGCGCCGATGGCCGGTTCCTGACCGAACAGCTCGCGCGTGATCTTGGCGCCCAGCACGGCCACCGACTCGCTGGAACGTATGTCTCCAGCGGGCAGGAACCGCCCCTGACTTAGCGACATCTGGCGCACATCAATCAAATCTGCCGTTGAACCCAGCACCACCACTTCGCGGTTGAGCGCACCGAAAGAAATCTGCGTCGAACCCACCGTCAGCGGCGCGAGGCGCTTGATGGCACGGCTGCGCAACAGGGCTTGCGCATCGTCCAGGCTAAGTTCGCGCGGAATCTGCCCAAGTAACATTCCCGGCCCGATACCCGCAGTCTCGGTGCGTCCAGGAAACACGATGACCAGATTAGTGCCTAGCGATGAAAACTGATTGATGACGTAACGCCGCGCGCCCTCGCCCAAGCCGGTCAGCACCACCACCGATGCCACGCCGATGGACATCGCCAGGATCATCAGCAAAGTGCGGGTGCGGCTGCCGCGCAGGCTGCCGGAGGCGAAAAGCAAGACGTCAATCAATTTCATCTCAATAACACCAATAATCCCCTCCCCCTTGCAGGGGGAGGGTTAGGGAGGGGGTAGAAATTCTGAGTCTCATCGACTCTACCCCCATCCTACCCTTCCCCCTGCATGGGGGAAGGAACAGGTATGGCGCTAATGAACAATCTGTTCTCACGTGCCCCCCGACGATTTGTTCTCGCTGGTAATCTGCCCATCCACCATATGCAACTGGCGCGTCGCGCGTCCGCCGATCACCGGATCGTGGGTGACGACGATCAAGGCCACTTGCTGCGCGACCATTTGTTCGAGCAGGTTCATCACTTCTTTGCCGGTGGTCTGATCGAGATTGCCGGTCGGCTCGTCGGCCAGCAGCACAGTCGGATGCATACTGGTGGCACGCGCAATCGCCACGCGCTGGCGCTGTCCACCGGAGAGTTGATCGGGGCGATGATCGGCACGATCCGCCAAACCATAATTTTCCAGCAATTGCGCCACGCGAGCTTTTCGTTCGGCGACTGCAACACCCGCCAGAATCAGCGGCAGTTCGATGTTCATCGCCGCAGTCAGGCGCGGCACTAAATGAAACGCCTGAAACACAAAGCCGATCTTTTCGCTGCGCACCTTGGCCTGTTGTTCGTCGTTCAAATCGGTGACGTTGCCGCCATCCAGCTTGTAAGTGCCGGAACTCGGGCGATCCAGCAAGCCGATCAAATTAAGCAATGTGGATTTCCCGGAACCGGACGGCCCCATGATGGAAACATAATCGCCCGCCGCGATGTTCAGGTCGATGTTGCGCAAGGCGGCGACCTGCTGATCGCCCACCGTGAAGCTGCGGCTGACTTGGCTAAGGGCTATCATTTAAATCCCAATTGAAAACGAAGAAACATTTGCGTAGGGTGGGCAGCCCTCTGCCCACCATCATTCATTGCGAAGTCCGACATCCGCGTGGGCACAGTGCGTGGTTGTTGCCGACTTGTCGGCTGTACAACCACGGCCTCCCCCTTGCGGGGAAAATCGTGCCCACCCTACTTGCCTGTCAGAACATTTCGTCCTCGCGCAGGTAGCGCCATTGCCCGGTGGGCAAATCACCCAGCTTGACCTTGCCGATGCGCACGCGCTTTAACCCGGTAACTTTCAGACCTACCAGTTCGCACATGCGGCGGATCTGGCGTTTTTTCCCCTCGTGCAGAATGAAGCGCAATTGGTCGTCATTCTGCCAGCTCACTTTGGCCGGCTTCAACGGCACGCCGTCCAATTTCAGGCCATGGTTCAACATGGACAGGCCATTGCCGACTATCTTGCCCTGCACGCGCACCAGATATTCCTTGTCGATGGCAGAGTCTTCACCGATTAGTTGTTTGGCAATGCGGCCATCCTGAGTCAGTACCAGCAAACCCTGCGAATCAATATCCAGGCGGCCTGCGGGCGCGATGCCATTCAAATGCATGGGATGGAAATGCAGCGGCGACTTGTCGGCAGGCCAGCGTGAGGCCGCGTTGATCAGAGTGACGGCGGGTTTGTGATTGTCTTCCGCCTGTCCCGAAACATAGCCTATCGGTTTGTTCAACAGGATGGTCACGCGCGTCTGCTGTTTGTTTTGCGCGGCACGGTTCAGCGTGATGCGCTGGGCGGGGTCTATCCGGGTGCCCAATTCGGTAACGGGTTTGCCGTCCACCAGCACCCAGCCGCGCTCAATATAGCTGTCGGCTTCGCGGCGCGAACACAAACCCTGTTCGGACATCAGTTTGGAGAGGCGTATTTTTTCCATTTTTTGTAGTCAAGGCCCGATGCTTGGTCAAGCGACATGCGCTGTAAATTCATTCGAGGGATGATGCGGGGCGCTATGCTACATGATTGTGAGCAGCATCGTCCTGCAACAGCTTTATAAAGGGGGGGCGGCATGAGCAACGGACTGTTGAAATGTGTTAATGCAACCTTCATTCATCCCATGTGGTTAGTCTCGTAGCACGGAGCAGGCCGAAGGTCATAATTCGGGTGATGGTGTGCGTGCCCAAGACTGCCCTGGATTACATTGCATTTCATTCGGGCTACGCTTGCTGTTTGATCATCACGAATTGAATTGTTTCACCGACAAGTTGGGTGTCCAAACAAACCAACTCCGTTTCGAAGTTTTTCCCCCGCCACGTTGTTGCCAAGGCGTGGGGCTTAGACAATTTCATGATTACGGTTCCAAGAAATATATTGACTTTCCCATTCTTTAAAACCGCTGGGATTTTGTCCAGATCACCTGGATTCTTCTCCAGGTGTAAGAGGTAGCGAATGTCTGGAAAATAGTGGCTCATGTGACACTTATTCACCACATAGTCGGCAACATACACCAACTTTTTGCCCAGCATGGCTCCATCCCCTGCCGTATCAACATTCAGAATAGAAATTCTTTCCGCATGTTCTTGAAGAAAATCAGGGTTATTATTTGCCATAGCATAGGCACCCCAATCGTTTCGTCTATTTGAATCAGATTCAAAGATTTTGAATTGGCTCGGGATTTCCTCTCCCTGCTCCCTCTTCTCCTCTGCCTTGACCAGCTTGTGGTAAAGCCAGTGGAGGTGTACCAGCTTGGGAGTCGCAATCGAGTGCTTTGAGTACTTGTGATCATGGTTGATGATACGATCCGCGAACGCGTTTACTTCAACCAGTTCTTCATCGTGGAGGTGGAGTTTCCATTTCGCAGACGTCGCTTGGCTGGCCGGTTGTTTCAACACGGGCATCGTAACAACCGCTGGAACACTTTCGGGTAAAACACTTTCGGGTTTACGGCTAAGCGCAGACTTTATTTTATTGAACATTTTCTCTCCAAGGATAGGGAATTCAACCGCATATTTCTGAAGTATCCTTGGTCACGCTCTTCCAGTCAATATCACTTTTTTCCTTTTCAACAATTATTATTTGTCGGGCAAGCCGGCGGAAACTACGCTATCCCGCCGGTGCAGGGTCAGGTATCGGCAGATGAAACAGAAAATTTAATAAGCTCGGTAGGGTTTTCGGAGAAATTTTGTCCCAGGCTGATTAAGCCGGAGCCATGCAATACCGTCGCTTCACGCATGACGCTTACCACTCGACCGTCACTGAAACGGATGTGGGTGCCGTTCATGCTTTGATCGGTAAGGATAAATTTGCCGAAACAAAATTCCACGCGAGCGTGCTGGCGTGAGGCAAAATTACCTGGCATGATAATTTCACAGGTATCCTCTCGGCCCAGCACGGCGCTCTTATGTTGCTCGTTCACCTTTGTTGATTGGCCGTGATAATTCAGGGTTAATTCTCCGCCGGTTTCTGCGGGCATGCGCAATGTTGCTTTGCCGATCCGGGTACGCGACATATCATCAGGCTCCCAGTCAACCTGATAAATATCAAATTGACCCTGTTTACCTTTGATTTCAGTGCGCTGAATTTTATGCGTCTGTTTCCGCAGGGCGGGCGGCAAAGTGTCGATTACTGCCTGGGTCGCCGAGATTTGACGCGCCCTGGTTATGGCGGTAATGCGCGCAGCGACATTGACTGTATCGCCATATACATCATCCGGTTCGCAGATTACTTCGCCATAATTAAAGCCGATGCGAATGTGCATGGGAACGGCAAGGGGGAGATTGTCTCCCGGTTTGATGTTTTCCACTGCCGCCTGCATGGCGCATGCAGCGTGCAGGGCAGCTTCGGCGCTGGGAAAGCGGCACATGATTTCATCGCCTATGGTTTTGATCAGCGTGCCCTGGTAGGCGTGGATTGCACCCGACATGGTGTTGATGCACCTTGCCACCATTTGTCGCGCCACACTGTCCCCATGCGTGTCGTACAGCGCCGCGCTGCCGCTGATATCCGCGAACAGGATGGCAAGTTTTTCAGTCTGTTGTGGCATGTTTAAGCTGGAACCGGCATCGTATGGTCAGGGTGACTTCCGGCCTGGCCTGGTTGGCTGAGCACGGCTTGTTTACTGCCATGTATGTTACCCTCATGCGGGCACTTCAAGGACGCAAGTTACACCGTATAATCCGTAAAATCAATCATGCCCCGTCCCCAGTGAATACCCTGCGCCTGAAAAAATCCGCATTTGTTTTTTGTTCTGGCCTGTTGGCAGTGCTCGGCTTTGCGCCGTGGTCGCTGTTTCCGCTGGCAGTTTTTGCGCTGGCGTTGCTGTTTTTGCAGTGGCAGCACACCAACGGTAAACGCGCGGCAGCCTGGTTAGGCTTCGTCTTTGGTTTTGGGTTGTTCGGCGGAGGTATCGGCTGGATATACGTCGCGCTGCATGACTATGGCGACATGCCATTCTTGCTGGCGCTGGCCGCGACCGCGTTGTTCGTTGCAACATTAGCGTTGCTACCCGCCATTGCCGGTTTTGCCCAGGGCAGATTGCATGCCCCTGTTTGGGCGCGCCTGGTGCTGGTCATGCCCGCATTATGGGTGCTGCTGGAATGGCTGCGCGGCCTGCTCTTCACCGGCTTCCCGTGGCTGGCAATGGGTTATTCGCAAGTATCTGCCAGTCCCCTGGCGGGCTATGCGCCCATCTTGGGCGTGTATGGCGTGTCGCTGGCGGTGGCGGTGAGCGCGGGTTTGCTGGCTTTGCTATGGCAGACTCGGTGGAGCAAGCCGGGCAAAATGGCACTGCTGGCGTTAGTTTTACTGTGGGGCGGCGGGGCGGCTCTGCGCACGGTGGAGTGGACAGCACCTGAGGGCGAGCCAATTACGGTTGCGCTGGTGCAGGGCAATATCCCGCAAGAACTCAAGTTCCGCGAAGAGAAGCTGGTCAGTACACTGGAAAGCTACCGCCGACTGGTGTTGCAGAGCGATGCACGCCTGATCGTTCTGCCAGAAACCGCGCTGCCGCTGTTGCGCCAGGAATTGCCTGAAAACTACCTGGCGATCTTGCGTGACCATGCGCGCCAGACTGGCGGCGATCTGCTCATCGGTGCCTTCGAACGCGAGCGCGGGCTGTATTACAACAGCGTGTTCACGCTCGGCACGGCGGATAGCCAAAGCTACCGCAAGAACCATCTGGTTCCGTTCGGCGAATTTATCCCGCTGCGCCCGGCGCTGGGCTGGTTTATCAACGAGGTATTGAATATTCCAATGTCTGACCTGGCGCGCGGCGGCGAGCGGCAACAGGTATTGCGCATAGCGAGACAGCGCGTGGCGGTGCAGATATGTTACGAGGACGTGTTCGGCGAGGAGGTCATCCGCTATCTGCCGGAGGCAACTTTGCTGGTCAATGTCACCAACGATGCCTGGTATGGCAAATCGCACGCGGCCATGCAGCACAACCAGATTGCGCAGATGCGTGCGCTAGAAAGCGGGCGCATGATGCTGCGCGCCACCAACACCGGCGTGACTTCCATCATCGGCCGCAATGGCGCGATTCAGCAGATGCTGCCGCAGCATCAGGAGGGCATACTCACCGGACTGGCGCAGGGCTATGCGGGCAGCACACCGTATGTACGTTGGGGCAACGCGGCGGTGCTGATTCTTATCGTGAGCATGTTGGTCTGGGCCAGGTTGGTACAGCGCAGGCAGCTTTCATCAAGGAAAGTTTTGGGGTGAAGGAGTGCACAGGGGAATTTAAATTGGGCTGGGTCTGTTATCTGCTTAGTTGCGCCGATGGCACCTTGTATTGCGGCATCACCAACGATCTGGGGAAACGCCTGGAGGCACATAATGCCGGTGCAGGGGCGAAATATACGCGTGGCCGCAGTCCGGTGCGGCTGGTGTATGTCGAGCCATGCGCCGATAAATCGGCAGCGCTGAAGCGTGAGATGCAGATTAAGAGATTGCCGCGCAGCAAGAAGCAGGCTATGGGGGCGCCTCTAAAAATTCAAAATCCTAAGCGAGACAAGGCGCGCTAAAAATTTTAGCGCGCCGCATATGTACGATATGTAAGCGTTAAAAATTTTTGAGCAACGCCGTATCGCGACGGAGTTTGGATTTTTAGAGGTGTCCTATGGCCGCATCAGTTGCGCATAAATATCATGATAGGCTGCGGCGCTCTGGCGCCAGCTAAAATCCTTGCTCATGCAATTCTGCTGCAATAATCGCCAGGTTTTTTTGTCATCATAAGTCGCCACGGCGCGCCGCGCGGCAGCCAACAGACTGGGCGCATCCATGCTGTTGAAGATGAAGCCGCTGGCATCGCCCCGCAGCAGCGAGACCGCATTGCAATCCACCACCGTGTCAATCAGGCCGCCGGTCGCATGCACGATCGGCGGCGTGCCATAGCGCTGGCTGTATAGCTGGTTGAGGCCGCATGGCTCGAAGCGCGATGGCATCAAAAAAATATCTGCACCTGCTTCGATTAGGTGCGCCAGGCTTTCGTCGAAGCCGGCAAAGGCGGCGATCTGCCCCGGATATTGATGGGCAAGTTCCAGCGCCGCCCGCTCCATTTCCTTATCACCGCTACCCAGCAGCACCAGTTGCGCTGGCAAAGCAATCAATTGCGACGCGACTTCCAGCAACAAATCCAGCCCCTTCTGCCGGGTAAAGCGGCTCACCAATCCAAACAACGGGATTTTGTCATTTATATGCAATCCCATGCGATTTTGCAGCTCGCGTTTGTTGGCGGACTTGCCCTGCAAATTTTTTATATCGTAAGGTTGGACGAGATTGGGATCGGCGGCAGGATCCCATTCTTTGGTATCAATGCCGTTCAGGATGCCGGTCAACACCTTGCGTTTGTGGACAAGCAGACCCTGCAGGCCAAATCCCAGCTCGGCGGTCTGAATTTCCCTGGCATAAGACGGGCTCACTGTGGTGATGTGGTCGGCGTAATACAAGCCCGCTTTCATGAATGACAGATCGCCGAAAAATTCCACGCCATCCGGTTGAAAGCTCTCTTCAGGGAGCCCCATATTTGTAGTTAACTGTGACGGGAATATGCCCTGGAACGCGATATTGTGTACGGTCATCACGCACGGCGCAGCGCCTGCGACAAAATGCAGATAGGCCGGGGTCAGGCCGGTTTGCCAGTCATTGCAATGCACCACATCGGGCTTCCAGTCCAGCGGGGTTTCGGCGCAGCTTAATATTGCGGCGATTTTTGACAATAGTCCGAAGCGGTGTGCGTTGTCTGGCCAGTCGATCCCGGTTGCATCTTGGTATGCTCCCCCGCCACGCTGATAAAGCTGGGGACATTCAATTACCCAGAGCGGTACGCCATTCGGCAAAACATCGACCAGCAGGCGCGCCGGAGGAAAGCCGGGCAAAGCGGGAAAGTCGGCAGCGACCTGAAGGTTGACCAACGCTTGCAATACTTGCGGATAACCCGGCAGCAACATCCGCACATCGATGTTCATGTCACGCAGCGCCGTCGGCAGTGCAGCACTGACATCGGCCAGGCCGCCGGTTTTAATGAGTGGCGCGACTTCGGAAGTGACAAACAAGACCTGCATTGCTAGTAACCTGCCCAACTTAACCTGTTAAACCCAAATAGTTCATTTAGCGATATTTTCATGGCAATCGTTATCTTCGCAAAGCTTGAAACCCCAATGTAGGAGCGCAATTTATTGCGCGATTTTGTTGAGACGCTATCGCGCAATAAATTGCGCTCCTACAGGACACCTTATTTTTAATAGATTGTCTGGAATTAAAGCCAGCGCATAAAGCCCATCTCTAATGGATGAGTCAGCATTTCATGGTGCGGATAAACCCGTATGCGATATTCGAGCTTGCCACACAGCTCCGGCGTTAAATCCAACGAAAAAACGTGTTCGCCGGTTTTGTTGTCGTCGCCTTGCGGTGTAAATGGGTAACGCATGCCTTGTTTGAGCTTTTCTTTACTGGATTTATAGGCAATCAACAATTCCACCACCACGTCGGCAGGCTTGAGGCCATTAAGGTTGACAGCCACTTCAACATGCACGCCATCCCTGAAGGTTATGCTATGTTGGGGCGTACCCAAACGGCGGATCGTTACGCCAGGCCATGCACGACGAACGGCATTCTTCCAATCCGCGACCTGGCGTGCGCCGGCAAAATGATTCTCGCAATACTTGCGATACTGCCTGGTAGCCGGCAGGTAGGCTTTGGCGACATACTCACCCACCATGCGTGTGGAATTGAAGCTGGGCAGCAAGGTTGCGATGGAGCGCTTGGACATTTTTACCCATTCCTCGGGATAGCCCATCTTGTTGTAATTGTAATAGGTGGGAATGACCTGGTCCTGTAACAGCTCATACAGAGTCCGGCTTTCTTCGCGATCGCGCTGCTCCACCGGCAGGAATTCCGAAACGGGTTTGATCGCCCACCCATTCCCTTTGTCGTAACCTTCATCCCACCAGCCGTCCAGCACGGACAGGTTAAGCACCCCGTTCATGGCCGCCTTCATGCCGGAAGTGCCGCTGGCCTCGAGCGGATAGAGCGGGTTGTTCAGCCACACATCCACGCCGGCCACCATGCGGCGCGCCAGCCTCAGGTCGTAGCCTTCGAGCATCAGAATTTTTCCTTCAAATTCTGGCATGCGTGAAATTTCTGTGACGCGGCGGATCAGGTCCTGCCCCGGAATGTCTGCGGGGTGCGCCTTGCCGGCAAAAATGAACAGCACCGGACGCTCGGCGTCTCCCAATATCTGGCGCAGCCAGCCCAGGTCTGCAAACAGCAATGTGGCGCGCTTGTAAGTCGCGAAGCGGCGGGCGAAGCCGATCGTGAGTATATTCGGGTTGGCCGGATCGGCGTATTTCAGGATGCGATCGAGGTGCGCTTCCGAGCCGTGATTGCGAAAATGTTGCTTGCTGATGCGGTGGCGGACCAATTGCAACATTCTCGATTTAAGTGTCTCGCGCACGCTCCAGAATTGATGGTCAGGAATGCTGTCTATTTGTTCCCAGAAGCTGACATCGGCCATATGCTGGCTCCAGTCCCAGCCGAGGAAACGCACAAACACTTCCGACCATTCCTTGGCCAGAAAGGTGGGCATATGCACGCCATTGGTGACATAGCTCATGGGGTTTTCTTCCGGTTCGATTTCCGGCCACATTTCGGCGCAGATTTTGGAAGAAACTGTGCCGTGAATGCGCGATACTCCATTTTGGAAACGCGAGCAATGGATGGCCAGTGCGGTCATATTGAAATCGGGTGAGTCCGAGGCATAACCCAAAGCGAAAAATTCATCGCGGCTGATTTTTAATTGCGGGTAGTAGTTTTCAAAATAGGACATCATCATATCGTGGTTGAAATGATCGTGTCCGGCCGGTACCGGCGTGTGCGTTGTGAATACGGTGTGTGCGGCGACAGCTTCAAGAGCGCTCAAAAAATTCATGTTCTGCGCAATCAGGGTGCGCATGCGCTCCAATACCATGAATGCGGCGTGACCTTCATTGATATGCCATGTGCTCGGTTGCAAGCCGATGGCACCCAGGGCGCGGACACCGCCGATGCCCAGCACGATTTCCTGTTCGATACGCATGGTTTTGCCGCCGCCATAAAGATGGTGGGTGATGGCGCGGTCATGCTGGGAATTTTCTTCAAGATCGGTGTCCAGCAGATAAATCGTGACATTGCCGACACGCGCCTGCCACACCTTGATTTTTACGCTGCGTCCCGGCAAATCAACACTTACATGCACCGCCGATCCGTCCTCGTACAGGACCGGCGAAATGGGCAGGCTCTCAAACTCGGAGTCGGAATAAACGGCGTTCTGGTTGCCATCGGCATCTATGGTCTGATGGAAATAACCCTGGCGATAAAGCAGGCCGACCCCGACAAATGGCAACTGCATATCGCTCGCGGACTTGCAGTGGTCACCCGCCAGAATGCCCAAGCCACCGGAATAGATCGGAAAGCTTTCGTGAAAACCAAACTCGGCACAGAAATAAGCAATCAGGTCGCTTTCCGCAAAACCTTCGGTGTGGCTGTTGCGTACCGGCTTGGTGTGGTAAGTGTCATAGGCCGCCAGGGTGCGATTGTAATGCTCCAGGAAGACATGATCCTCGGACGCGGCTATCAAGCATTGCTCATCCACGCTACGCAGAAAAGCTTTGGGGTTTTGGCCGATTGCCTCCCACAAATTACGGTGGATGTGCGAAAACAAATCTCGTGTGGGCAAATCCCAGCTATACCACAAATTGTTGGCCAGCTCTTCCAGCCGGGCTAAACGGGCCGGAATTTTGGGCCTGACTTCGAGGACGTATGGCGTACTTGTATGCATGATTTACTGTTACTCCGTGGATTACGGGTTGGACGAACTGATCGGATGGGGTTACGAACGAACAGTCGATATTATATCAACACTATCGCCCCTGCCGTTAATGGCTGAGCAATATGCCCCATAAACTGAACATACGCTGTGTGCTGTCGGCCAACGATTTTTGGGGTTATTTCAAGCTGGTGGGGCTTGCTGGCGAGCTGCCAGATTTGCACCCAGCAAGCCGGCTTGCGGATTCGTCACGATGTGCAGCGGCAGAGAAGAAAGAAATTCAGCATAGCGCCCTTTGCTGCGGAAGGCTTGCAGGAAAGAGCCTTGCTGCATTTGCGTAGCGATTTTTGCTGCGATTCCGCCCGCTACATAAATACCACCCCGTGGCAATGCAGCCAGGGCCACGTTGCCAACGAACGCGCCATAAGCGGAGAGGAACAAATCCAGCGCCATGCGGGCGACAGGCTCATCGCCCTGCTGCGCGGATTGTGCAATCGCCGCTGCGGGATCGGCGCCGCCGACAGCCGCCAGCAATTGAGGCGAAACTGCGGCGCGATCACGATCGCGCAGGAATTCAAAAATCGCCACCAGGCCGGGGCCGGACACGATGCGCTCGTAGGAAACATGGCCATGTCGTTTTTGCAGATAGCACAGCAGCTCATATTCGACAGGATTGGCAGGCGCAAAATCCATATGCCCCCCCTCTGATGGATGTACCCGGTAACGGCCGTTTTGCCAAGTCATCCATGCGACCCCAAGACCAGTGCCCGCGCCCACTGTTAACCGCACACCCTGTTCCTGTTCTTTGCCTGGTTGCAGGGTGAGCACGTCGGCCGGTTGTAGTGCTGCAATTGCCATCCCTACCGCTTCAAAATCATTGATCAGACTCACCCGGGGGATCATGAATCTTGCGGCGATAGCGTCCGCATCCACGCTCCAGGGAAGATTGGTTAATCTCACCTGTCTTCCCAAAACGGGGCCGGCCAAGGCAAAGCACGCAGCCGCAATGGCAGTGGTGTTTGCCTGATGCAGGAATTCATCAATTATTTCGGCCAGCCCCGGGTATTGATTGCTGGGGTAAGATTTTTGCAGAATGGGCGCACGGGATTTGTCCGCTGCACTGAGTTGCAACAGCGTCTTGGTGCCGCCGATGTCGCCACTGAGGATATAGTTCATGAGGGTTGTTTCATTCTAGAAGATAATGGCTACGGAGTTCACAAAAAACTACTGCACAGTTACTTGCCATGATACTACTGGTTCGTTAGTCAGCCGCTGGCAAGCGTATTGTGTACTGCCCCGATTTTTCATCGCGCACCACGGTCAGCAGCTTGTGCTTGTGCGCGTCTTCGACCAACTCCTTGAACGAGCGGTAGCCGTAGGACGATTCGGTAAACCCCGGCTTGCGGCGCTGCATGGTGGTTTTGACCATTGAGCCCCAGATTTTTTCATCTGAACCGCGCTCGGCGATCAAGGCTTCGACAGTCTCGACGATGAAATCGAGCGCCTCCTGACGCTTGTCGTCTTCACTCTTTGCGGGCGACGGTTTGACCTTGCCCGCCGCGGCTTTCACTGGTGCTTTTTTCTCGGCGCGCTTTTGTTTCGCTTCCTGTGCGCGCACGAGGTCGTCGTAGAAGATGAATTCGTCGCAATTGGCGCTCAACAGGTCTGAGGTCGAGTCCTTTACACCGATGCCGATCACATATTTGTTGTTCTCGCGCAGCTTGGAAACCAGCGGCGAGAAATCCGAGTCGCCGCTGATGATGACGAAGGTGTCCACATGGGCTTTGGTGTAGCAGAGGTCGAGTGCGTCCACGACCATGCGGATGTCGGCGGAGTTCTTGCCGGATTGGCGCACATGCGGAATTTCAATCAGCTCGAAAGCGGCTTCGTGCATCGTCGCCTTGAATTCCTTGTAGCGATCCCAGTCGCAATAGGCTTTTTTGACGACGATGCTGCCTTTGAGCAGCAGGCGTTCCAGCACTTTCTTGATGTCGAACTGCGCGTATTTGGCATCGCGCACGCCCAGCGCCACGTTCTCAAAATCACAGAACAATGCCATGTTGGTAATTTCGGGTTGAGCTGCCATGTGTGTCTCCTATTTTCTCTGCTTTGCCTATAGAGTCGGCACGGTTTAACTAGTCCGTTCGGGCTGAGGTATCGAAGCCTTGTTGTTTCACAGCCATTCACCCTTCGATACCTCAGGGCGGACGGGCTACATAACCTCAGGACGAACGGGCTACATAACTACAGCACTTTGCCCGGATTCATCAGTCCCTGCGGGTCAAACGCCTGCTTGACGCTGCGCATCAGCTCCAATTCCAGCGCGCTCTTGTAATGGGTGATTTCCTCGCGCTTGAGTTGCCCCAAGCCGTGCTCGGCGCTGATGCTGCCATCAAGCCGCGCCACGATCTCGTACACGATGCGGTTCACTTCGTGCTCGGATTGGACAATGAAGTCGGCGTTATGCGCGGCGTTCGCCATAGAGATGTTGTAGTGAATGTTGCCATCGCCGATATGGCCAAATGCGACGATACGCACGCCGGGAAAGGCGGCGCGCAAAGCAGCATCTGCTTGCGTGATGAATTCCGCCACGCGACTGACCGGCACGGCGACATCGTGCTTGATGCTGAGGCCTTCGCGCTTTTGCGCTTCGCTGATATTTTTGCGCAGCTTCCACCAGGTTTCGGCACGGGTCTCATCGGTGCTCACGGCGAACTCGACTATGCCTGCACCGAAGGCTTGCAACGCATCGCGCAAAGGCGCATCCAGCGCCGCCGGCAGGACATCTGATAGCTCGATCAACACGACCCATCCATGTTGTGTGGCAAAAGGTTCTTGCGTAGCGGGGATGTGCCGGAACACCAGGTCGAGACAGGTACGCGAGATGATTTCAAAGGCGCTGATTTTGTCGCCGCATGTCGCGCGCAGATGGGCGAGCAACGCTACCGCCGCAGCCGGGTCGCGCACGGCGACGCACGCCGTCGCCACCGATTGCGGGCGCGGAAATAATTTAAGCACAGCGACGGTGATGATGCCGAGCGTGCCTTCTGCGCCGATGAATAAGTGCTTCAGATCATAGCCGGTATTGTCCTTGCGCAAGCTGCGCAAGCCGTCCCAGATGCGCCCGTCCGGCAGCACCACTTCCAGCCCGAGTACCAGGTCGCGCGCATTGCCGTAGCGCAGCACGCCGATGCCGCCGGCGTTGGTGGAAAGATTGCCGCCGATCTCGCAATGCGGCGCGATCGCGGTGAGGCCGAGCGGGAACAAACGATCCGCCTGCTCCGCCGCCTCGTACAGCGCGGCCAGCTTGCAGCCCGCCTCGACGGTCATGGTGTAGTTGGTGGCATCAATCGCAACAATGCGCTTCATGCGCGACAAACTCAGTACAACTTGCTTGCCTTGCGTCAGCGGTACGGAGGCGCCACTCAAACTGGTGTTGCCGCCCTGCGGCACGATGGCAATATTATTTTTGACGCACAGCTTGACCGTCTCGGCGACTTGCTGCGTATCGGCCGGCTGCACTACGGCCAGCGCCTGGCCGCTGTAGCGCCCGCGCCAATCGGTGTAATGCGGCGCGGCAGCAGCACCGGTCAGCACATTTTCAGCGCCGACGATGTTGCTGAATGATTGAATCAACTTGGACGTTTCAGAAACCATAATTGATACAGCGAAATGACAATCTGCATGGCCATCGAAAAACCCAGCACCGCACCGGCGACCAGCACGGTGTAGGCATACACCGGATCCCATTTGGTCAGAAACCAGGACAGGATATCCACGAACACCGCCACCATGGGTGATAAAACCAGAAAGCGCTTGAACCAAACATTCACCTCGGACAGGATAAAAATGTAACCCAGCGCGAACAGCAGCAGGCTGATACCGAACAGATGAATGTGCGACAGCTTCAACAAACTCATGACCGACATGCCGGTATCCACCTGCGCGAATTCATGCAGCCCCTGATAAGTGGTGAAATCCGGCAGATTCGTGGCCGCAGCCTTGCTGTGGCAGGCAATACAATTTTTGTCCACGACAGGCTTGATTTGTTGCTGATAGCCCTCTTGCGGTGCGCCGTCTTTCAGCCAGGCCACTATGTGATGGCGTTCTTCTTCTTGAATGTAGCCCGCCATCGGCCCGCGTATGGCCGCTTCCAGCCGGGTGCCGCTGCGATTGCCGTAATAGCTCGCGGCGACGTCCTCCACCGACAGCCCCGGCTTGCCGTCTTTGTTGACGCTGACGACGTAAAGATAGCTGATTGCCATCAGGTAACCCACCCCGATCAGCAGCAGGAAGGAAGTGTAGAGCAATTTTTCGCTCACGGTGCAATCGTAAAATCGGCGCGCGGCCATAATAGTTTTCTCCGTTTATCCAAATAATTCATCGGCTGTAGGTCGGGCTTCAGCCCGACAATTCGCTGTCGGGTTAAAACCCGACCTACAGCGGGTCTACGTCCAACGACCAGCGCAATTTTTGCGCGGGCAAAGCATCCAGCAGTGGCCGCCAAGTATGCAGGAACTGCTGTAGCAATTTACGCTTATCGCTCTGCACCAGCAAGTGAGCAAGATAATGATTGGCGCGGCGCGGCAGGGCGGCGGGTACCACGCCATAAACTTCGACCGGCATGTTCAGGGCAACTGCCGCTTCTTGCGCCTGTTGCAGAAAGGTGTACACCTCGGTTTTCTGCTTGCCTTCGGCGCGCAACAACGCCTGGTACACAAAGGGCGGGAAGCCGGCCGACTGGCGCTCCGCCAGCAGGGTTTGCGCCCAGGTGTCGTAATCATGCGCGCGCAATGCGCGGAACAAGGGATGATCGGGAAAGGCCGTTTGAATTAACACCTCGCCCGGCTTGTCGGCGCGCCCGGCACGCCCGGCCACCTGGGCCAGTTGCGCGAATAGTTTTTCCGAGGCGCGAAAATCACTGCTGTACAGCGCGCTATCGGGATTAAGCACGCCGACCAAAGTGAGATTGGGAAAATCGTGCCCCTTGGCCAGCATTTGCGTACCCACCAGAATATCCACTGCCTCATCCTGTATCTGCTGGCGCATGACGTTCCATGCGCCTTTGTTGCGTGTGCTGTCGCGGTCTACGCGCAGGATGCGCGCCTGCGGAAAATGTTCTTGCAACGCGCTTTCCACGCGCTGCGTGCCGATGCCGACCGGCTGCAAATCGGCATTGCCGCACGACGGGCAGGCGTGGGGCACGCGTTCCTGGTGGCCGCAATGGTGACAGCGCAACAGCCGGTCATTCAAGTGCAGCACCAATTTGCCGGCACAATTGGAACAGCCGGACAACCAGCCGCAAGCAGTACACATCAACACCGGCGCATAGCCGCGCCGGTTGATGAATATCAGACTTTGTTCACCGCGTTGCAGACGCTCGGCCAACGCTTTCAGCAGCGGCTCGCTAACGCCATGCTGCATGATGACATTGCTGGTGTTGATGCAGCGTATCTCCGGCAAACGCGCCTGCGCCATCGCGCGCTGGGTCAGGCGCAGCAATCGGTAGCGCCCGATCTGTGCGTTGTAGTAACTCTCCAGCGACGGCGTGGCGGAACCCAGCACTATCGGCACACCGCGCTGATTGGCGCGAAAAATCGCGACATCGCGCGCCGAATAGCGCAGGCCATCCTGTTGCTTGTACGAGCTATCGTGTTCCTCGTCCACGATAATCAGCGCCAGCTGCGGCAGCGGCGTGAACACCGCCAGGCGCGTGCCGAGCACGATGCGCGCCCGGCCGGACTGCGCGCGCAGCCAGTTCTGCGTGCGCTCGCCATCGCTCAGGCCACTGTGCAGGCTGACCAGCTCCGCATCCGGGAAGCGGTTGCGGAAATAATTCTCCAGTTGCGGCGTGAGATTAATTTCAGGAACCAGCAATAACACCTGCCCGCCCTCCCTTCGACCAGGCTCAGGACAGGGTTGCAAGACGTGGTGCATCAGATGAACATAAATCTCGGTTTTGCCGCTGCCGGTAATGCCGTGCAGCAGGAAACAGCCATAGCCGTTCGATTGGGTCACCGCATCCACCGCCTGTTGCTGCTGTGCGGTCAGCGTGTGGGCATTGTTGAAAGCAAATGTGCTGGGCGCTGCTGGCACCGCGCATATTTCCACCCATCCCGCCTGCAACAGTGTCTTGAGCGCTGTCGGGGCGCTCGGTGACAGCGCCCGCAATTGCGCGGCGCTCAATGCGCCCTGCTGCAAGGCGGTGAGCAGGCGCTGCTGCACGACCTTGCGCTTGGGTAACTGGCTTAGGTCAAGCGAGCGCCCGCTGTCGCTGAGCGTATACTGCGCTGCTTCCCTGAGCGTGACTGGCTGGCTGGAACGCAGGCGCGCGGGCAAAGCCAATAGCACCGTGGCACCCAACGGATGATGGTAATAGTCACTGCAAAACCGCAGCAAGGCCAGCAGTTCATCAGGCAGCGGTGGCACCCCCTCCAGCACCTGCACCACCTGCTTGATACGCGTCGCGGCCAGCTCGGAATCCACCGCGCATTCCATCACCACGCCCACCATCTGCTTGCGCCCGAACGGCACCAGCACGCGCTGCCCCGGCACAACCGCAGTGCCGTGCGCCAGCGTGTAGTCAAAAAGTGTTGACAACGGCACATCCAGCGCGACACGAACAACGGACATTTAGACTATCCTTCTCCAGCGATTTCTACGACATTTGGCCAAGTGACCTGACTTGATTAGGTATTTTTTGTTGTCCACATAATCTGTGGATAATGATGTGAATAATTTAACGATAATTCGGTTAACCGCTAAGCGCGTATGCAGTTTTGTCCTGCCGCTCATTTTATAGGCACATTTCAGACCTGCAAAAACAATGGGTTACATACCAAACACAAAAGCCGCGAGAAAAGTTCCCGCGGCTTTGAAATATCGCGGGTATTGTGCATAACCCTGCGCTCAGCCTGCCCCGTGCCGGTGAAAATCGCTAATGGTATTTGCGGCTCAATTCATGCACCGCCTGCACCAGCGCCGCCGCATTGTTTGGGTCAGTGAATTGGGAGATGCCATGCCCCAGATTAAATACATGGCCACTGCCATAACCGTAGCTGGCCAGCACCCGCTCCGTCTCGGTGCGAATAACTTCCGGCGTGGCAAACAGAACGGTCGGATCGAGATTGCCTTGCAAGGCGACCTTATGGCCCACTTTCTGCCGAGCCACACCAATGTCCATCGTCCAGTCCAGACCCACTGCATCGCAACCGATGTCGGCGATACTGTCTATCCACAGGCCGCCGCCTTTGGTAAACACGACCACCGGAACTTTGACGCCATCATGTTCGCGCTTCAGCCCGGCTACGATGCGCTGCATATAAGGCAGCGAAAACTCGTGGTACGCGGCATGAGACAGCGCCCCGCCCCAAGAATCAAAAATCATCACGGCCTGAGCGCCCGCTTCGATCTGTGCATTGAGATACTGGGTTACGGCTTCCGCAGTAACCTGCAAAATGTGGTGCATCAGCTTGGGCTCTTTGTACATCAGCGTTTTCACGCGCGCGTAGTCGTCGCTGCCACCGCCTTCCACCATATAGCAGGACAGCGTCCACGGGCTGCCAGAAAACCCAATCAGCGGCACGCTGCCATCCAGCGCCTTGCGAATTTGCGATACCGCATCGGTCACATAACGCAGGTCTTTGCCGATATCGGGCACGCGCAGCGCCTTGATGGCAGCCTCATCGCGCAAGGGGCGCTCGAACTTGGGGCCTTCGCCTTCGGCGAAATACAGCCCCAGACCCATGGCATCCGGCACGGTAAGGATATCGGAAAACAGAATCGCGGCATCCAGCGGAAAACGCTCCAGCGGTTGCAACGTCACTTCCGTGGCCATGTCCGGGCTTTTGCATAGATCCAGAAAACTGCCGGCGCGCTTGCGCGTGGCGCAGTATTCCGGCAGATAGCGCCCGGCCTGGCGCATCATCCACACCGGGGTATATTCGGTCGGCTGGCGCAATAAGGCGCGCAAGAAGGTGTCGTTTTTCAGTTTGAAGTTCATGATTTCTCTTTTATTAAAGGTTAACGGGGCAGATTGGAACTGCCCATCAAATACTCATCCACCGCACGCGCAGCCTGGCGGCCCTCGCGTATGGCCCACACTACCAGCGACTGGCCGCGACGCATGTCCCCGGCCGCAAACACCTTGGCCACGTTAGTCTGGTAACACCCCGCGTCATCAGTGGTCGCCTTGGCATTGCCGCGACCATCCTTCTCCACCCCGAATGCATCCAGCACCTGCTGGATCGGGTTAACGAAACCCATGGCCATTAACACCAAGTCCGCTTTCATTTCAAACTCACTGCCTGGCATCTCCTGCATTTTCCCGTCTTTCCATTCGACACGAACCGCCTTGATCGCAGTGAGCTTGCCGTTCTTGCCGATGAATTCCTTGGTCGCTACCGCCCAGTCGCGCTCACAACCCTCCTGGTGCGAGCTGGATGTGCGCAATTTGAGAGGCCAGTTGGGCCAGGTTAGCGCCCTGCTCTCCTGATCGGGCGCACGCGGCATTACTTCAAACTGGGTCACCGTAGCCGCGCCATGCCGGTTGGACGTGCCGACGCAATCGGACCCGGTATCGCCGCCACCGATCACCACCACATGCTTGCCTTCGGCATTGATAGGGTTGCGGCCATCGCCCGCCACTTCCTTATTCTGCGGAATCAGAAATTCCAGCGCATAGTGCACGCCAGCCAGTTCGCGTCCGGGGAGCGGCAGGTCGCGCGGGGTTTCCGAACCGCCCGACAAAATGACTGCATCAAATTTTTTCAGCAATTCGGCCGGGCTGATGGTCTTCTTGGCATCATTGGCCACGCCCTTGCCCGGCGCCTCCTTGCCCACAAAAACACTGGTGCGAAACTCCACACCCTCGGCCTGCAACTGCGCCAAACGCCAGTCGATCAGCCGTTTGTCCAGTTTGAAATCGGGTATGCCGTAACGCAGCAATCCGCCGATGCGGCTATTTTTTTCAAACACCACCACATCGTGCCCAACGCGGGCCAGTTGCTGCGCTGCCGCCAGTCCGGCGGGGCCGGAGCCGACCACGGCCACTTTCTTTCCGGTCTTGTGCTGCGCCGGTTGCGGCACAACCCAGCCATTTTCCCCGCCTTTGTCGATAATCGCATGTTCGATGGATTTGATGCCCACGGCATCGTCATTGATGTACAAAGTACACGCCGACTCGCAGGGCGCAGGACAAATACGCCCCGTAAATTCCGGGAAATTATTGGTTGAGTGCAGCACGTCCAGCGCCTGTTTCCAGTTGCCGCGATAGACCAGGTCATTCCAGTCGGGGATGATGTTATTGACCGGACAACCGGTGGTGCAAAATGGAATGCCGCAATCCATGCAACGCGCGCCTTGAATCTTGGCCTTGTCGTCGGTCAGATGCAGCACGAATTCGCGGTAATCTTTCAGTCGTTTGACAACCGGCAAATTCTCTTCGCTCAGGCGACCAAATTCCATAAATCCGGTGGGCTTGCCCATTATGCAACCTCCACTTGTTTGGCTTGCAGAGCCGCAATTTCCTGCAAGGCGCGGCGATACTCGGTCGGCATGACCTTGACGAATTTAGGCAGATAGATCGCCCAGTTATCCAAAATTTCCTTGGCGCGCACACTGCCGGTATAACGCAAATGCTTTTCGATTTTGTCGCGCAAAACCTCCTCGTCAGCTTTTCCGAGATGATTGAAATGCACGCGCCCATGCCCTTCCACTTCACCCGATTCACTGGCGGCAGACTCTTCCGGCACTGCCTCCAGTTGCACCATGGTCAGGTTACAACGGCGCTCGAACCCGCCATCCACATCCAGCACATAAGCCACCCCACCGGACATGCCCGCAGCAAAATTGCGTCCGGTCTGCCCCAGCACGACCACCAGACCACCGGTCATATACTCGCAGCCGTGGTCGCCCAAACCTTCCACCACCGCAGTTGCACCGGAATTGCGCACCGCAAAACGCTCACCGGCCACACCGCTGAAATAGCATTCGCCGCTGGTTGCGCCGTACAGCACGGTGTTGCCGACGATGATATTGTCCGATGCCACGATGTTACATTCCTTCGGCGGCACCACCACAATGCGTCCGCCGCACAATCCTTTGCCGACATAGTCGTTGCCTTCGCCGGTCAGCTCCAGCGTCACGCCATGCGCCAGAAAGGCGCCGAAGCTCTGTCCCGCCGTGCCGTTCAATTTTACTGTGATCGTGTCACGCGGCAGTCCGGCGTGACCATAACGCCGCGCCACTTCATGCGACAGCATGGTGCCGACGGTGCGATTAATGTTGCGGATGGGGCTGGTTATTTGTACCGGTTGTTTTGCCTCAAGCGCAGCCTTGGCTTGCGCAATCAACTTTTTGTCGAGTGCATTTTCCAGACCGTGATTCTGCATTTCGGCGTGTCGACGCGCCACGCTGGCGGGCATGGGCGACTGGTAGAAAATTTTGGAGAAGTCCAGACCCTTGGCTTTCCAGTGCGCAACACCCTTTTTTGCATCGAGTAAATCGCTGCGGCCTATCAGCTCATCCAGTTTGCGAACGCCCATCTGCGCCATGTATTCGCGCACTTCTTCCGCGATGAAAAAGAAATAATTGACCACATGCTCCGGCTGGCCGGTAAATTTCTTGCGCAGTTCAGGGTCTTGCGTGGCCACGCCCACCGGACAGGTATTGAGATGACATTTGCGCATCATGATGCAGCCTGCCACCACCAGCGGCGCTGTGGCAAAACCAAACTCATCCGCGCCGAGCAGCGCGCCGATCAGCACATCGCGTCCGGTTTTAATCTGGCCGTCCACCTGCAATACGATGCGCCCGCGTAATTTATTCAGCACCAATGTCTGTTGCGCTTCGGCCAGCCCCAGTTCCCACGGCGTACCCGCATGCTTGATGGATGACAACGGTGAGGCGCCGGTGCCGCCATCGTGGCCCGCTATCACAATATGATCGGCCTTGGCTTTCGACACCCCGGCCGCCACCGTGCCCACGCCCACTTCGGATACCAGCTTGACCGAGATGGACGCGCGCGGATTGGCATTTTTCAGGTCGTGTATCAGTTGCGCCAGATCTTCGATCGAATAAATATCATGGTGCGGCGGCGGCGAAATCAGCCCGACGCCCGGCACCGAGAAACGCAACTGGGCAATGTATTCGGACACCTTGTGGCCAGGTAATTGGCCGCCTTCGCCGGGCTTGGCCCCCTGCGCCATCTTGATCTGGATCTGGTCGGCACTGCTTAAATACTCTGCCGTCACGCCAAAGCGTCCGGAAGCGACCTGCTTGATTTTGGAACGCAGCGAGTCACCTTGCTTGAGCACCAGGTCACGTTCTATGCGGCCTATGCCGATAATTTCGGACAGCTTTTCTCCGCCCTTGAGAGCGCGATAACGCGCCGCATCTTCGCCGCCTTCGCCGGTATTGGACTTGCCGCCGATGCGGTTCATCGCGATAGCCAGCGTGGTGTGCGCCTCGGTCGAGATGGAGCCCAACGACATCGCGCCAGTAACAAAACGCTTGACGATTTCCTTGGCTGACTCGACCTCTGCCAAGGGCACTGGCGCACCTGCCGACTTGATTTTGAACAGCCCGCGCAAGGTCTTCATGTGCTGGTTCTGGTCATTGATCAGCTGCGCGTATTCCTTGTAGGTCTGGGCATTGTTGGTGCGCGTGGCGTGTTGCAACTTGGCGACGGAAGCCGGTGTCCACATGTGCTCCTCGCCGCGCACGCGGTAAGCATATTCGCCGCCCGCTTCCAGCGCATTGGATAACACCGGATCGCTACCGAATGCAGCCAGATGAATGCGCATCGCTTCTTCGGCCACTTCTGGCAGACCAATACCTTCAATTTGGGTCGAGGTACCGGTAAAATACTTTGCTACGAAACTTGCGTTCAGGCCGATGGCCTCGAAAATTTGCGCGCCGCAATAAGACTGATAGGTAGAGATCCCCATCTTGGACATCACCTTGAGCAGCCCCTTGTTCACCGCCTTGATGAAACGCTTGCTCGCGTCCTTGCCCGACAAACCGGCAGGCAAATAATCATTCATGGCTGCGACGGTTTCAAATGCCAGCCACGGGCACACTGCCTCGGCCCCGTAGCCGGCCAGCAGCGCAAAGTGATGCACTTCGCGCGCAGAACCGGTATCAACCACCAAGCCGGTGCTGGTGCGCAGACCTTCTCGCACCAAGTGGTGGTGTACTCCCGCGCAAGCCAACAATGCAGGGATAGCCACACGTCCGCTTGCCACCGCGCGGTCGGACAAAATCAGCACGTTGCAGCCTTTTGCTACTGCCTTGTCAGCCGCTTGGCACAGCGCTTCCAACGCACGCTCGCAGCCTGCCGCTCCCTGTGTGGCGGGATAAGTTATATCCAGCACCTGAGATTTGTATTGATTGTTGGTCAGCTTGGCTATGCCGCGCAGTTTGGCCATATCATCGTTGGACAGCACCGGCTGATGCACTTCCAGACGCAGCGGCGGGTCGGTCTCGTCGATGCCGAGCAGATTGGGTTTGGGGCCGATGAATGAGGTCAGCGACATCACGATTTCTTCGCGTATCGGATCGATAGGCGGATTGGTCACCTGCGCGAACAACTGCTTGAAATAGTTGTAGAACACCTTGTTTTTATCCGACAGCACCGGCAGCGCGCTATCGTTGCCCATCGAGCCCATCGCCTCTTCCCCGGCGGCGGCCATCGGCGCGAGGATGAATTTGATGTCTTCCTGGGTGTAGCCGAATGCCTGTTGCGCATCCAGCAGCGGGGTAGGGGCGCGATTCATCGCGCCCTTTTCCGCCATCTCCGGCAAATCACCCAGGAAGTAGCGAGATTTTTCTATCCACTGGCGATAAGGCTTGGCAGTAGCGAGCTGCTTTTTCAGCTCGGCATCGTCCACGATACGGCCAGCTTGCAAGTCAATCAAAAACATCTTGCCCGGCTGCAAGCGCCATTTCTTGACGATTTTATTTTGCGGAATATCCAGCACGCCCATTTCAGACGCCATCAACACCACATCATCGTCGGTAATCAGATAACGCGCCGGACGCAAACCATTGCGATCCAGCGTCGCGCCTATCATGCGGCCATCGGTGAAAGCCACTGCGGCGGGGCCATCCCACGGCTCCATCAGCGCCGCGTGATATTCATAGAAAGCGCGGCGCTCTTCGTCCATCAGCGGATTGCCCGCCCAGGCTTCGGGTATCAGCAGCATCATCGCGTGTGGCAGCGAGTACCCGCCCGCCACCAGCAATTCCAGCGCATTGTCAAAACAGGCCGAGTCCGACTGGCCTTCCGCTATCAATGGCCATAATTTTTCCAGGTCTGCGCCGAGCACTTTGGACGACATCGCCGCATGACGCGCCGCCATCCAGTTCACATTGCCGCGCACGGTATTGATCTCGCCGTTGTGCGCGATCATCCGATACGGGTGGGCCAGATTCCAGGAGGGAAAGGTATTGGTGGAAAAACGCTGATGCACCAGCGCCAGTGCGCTGACCAAGCTCTCATCTTGCAGATCGAGATAATATTTGCCAACCTGATTGGCCAGCAACATGCCTTTGTACACAATCGTGCGCGCGGATAACGAGGGCACGTAAAAGCTGCGCCCTTGTTCGTTGGGCAAGCCACGCACCGCATGTTCTGCGGTCTTGCGTATGACAAACAACTTGCGCTCAAAACTGTCGGCGTCCGCACTGGCGCCACGCCCGATGAAAACCTGACGCACCAGCGGCTCCACCGCCTTGACGCTCTCACCCAGACTGGAATTATCTACCGGCACATCGCGCCAACCCAGCAATATCTGCCCTTCCGCAGCGATCTTATCGGCCATCACCCGCTCACATGCAACACGCGCCGCCGCATCGCGGGGCAGGAACACCATGCCGACCCCGTATGCTCCCGCCGCTGGCAATGTCACGCCCAGCCCCGCACAGGCTTTGCGCAAAAACGCATCCGGGATCTGAATCAGAATACCCGCGCCATCGCCCGCCAACGGATCGGCCCCCACCGCACCGCGATGAGTAAGATTCTCCAAAATTTGCAGCCCCTGACGCACCATGGCATGACTCTGCTTGCCCTTGATGTGCGCCACAAAACCGACACCGCACGCATCGTGCTCATGGCGCGGGTCATACAAGCCCTGCTGGCCAGGCAACCCATGCGGCTGGTCAGGAAATGGGGGATGGTTCACACGTTATTCCTCAGAAATCATCAAAACAAAAATTTAAAGTGGCAACACAAAGCGCCACCGCGCTATCTGCGCCCACAACACAAAATACTCGGGCGAAAGGGCGGAAATATTACCTTGTATCGGGTCTCTCGGCAAGCTCAGGACACACCAATTACAGGCAAGAGCGTCGCGAGCGTCATGGCAATTGGTAATTCGGGGAACCCTGCCCCTTGTGTTGAGCCTGGCTGATTAAATTTGCCGAACATGACTTTTACTGGGCGAGCCGACATGCTAGCATTCGGCAATATTGCTGGAATATGTGGCAACAGCCTGACCCTCATGGCACTCGGTTAAGCCGCTGACGACGTAAACTCCCTCCCCTTCAAGGGGAGGGCTGGGGTGGGGATGGGGTATGGAATG
>VFLG01000012.1 GCA_009885195.1 Gallionellaceae bacterium | reverse complement strand
CGGGAAACTCGCCTTGAGATGAGATTTCCCTGGGGGTTTAACCCCCCTGAAGGGTCGTTCGAGACCAGGACGTTGATAGGTCAGGTGTGGAAGCGCAGTAATGCGTTAAGCTAACTGATACTAATTGCCCGTGAGGCTTGACCCTATAACATTAAGTAGGGGCGCGATTAATCGCGCCCATGCAAGTGAGTCGTTTCGCGACGACTGCAATCAAAACCCCTTACTTCTTCCAGGTCAGACGACTGATGACAGACGACTGAAGACAGAAATGATGTGCGGCTACGCCGACTTACTTTCTGTCCTCTGCCCTCCGTCTTCTGTCCTCTGACCACAGTTATGTCTGACGACCATAGCGAGTTGGTCCCACTCCTTCCCATCTCGAACAGGACAGTGAAACGACTTTGCGCCGATGATAGTGTACATACGTATGTGAAAGTAGGTCATCGTCAGACTCCTTACAAACACCAAAGCCCTCCTCGCGAGGGCTTTGGTGTTTGTAGTAAAGAATCACGAATTCTCGTTTTGAGGGAAAGGGTGTTTTACGGTATCATTGCAACCCATGATCAAATACATCTTCATTACCGGCGGCGTGGTGTCTTCGTTAGGCAAGGGGATCGCCGCCGCGTCCCTCGCGGCGATTCTTGAATCACGCGGCCTCAAGGTAACACTGCTTAAGCTGGATCCTTATATCAACGTTGATCCCGGCACCATGAGTCCGTTTCAGCATGGTGAAGTGTTTGTGACAGAGGACGGCGCAGAAACCGATCTGGACTTGGGTCACTATGAACGTTTTGTTTCGGCTAAGATGCGCAAGGCCAACAATTTCACTACCGGACAGATTTACGATAGCGTTATCCGCAAGGAGCGTCGCGGCGAATATCTTGGCAAGACGGTGCAAGTGATCCCACATATCACCAATGAAATCCAGGCATTCATCGAGCGTGGCGCGGCTGCTTCGTATGATGGCAAAGTTGATGTGGCCATTGTCGAAATTGGCGGCACGGTGGGCGATATTGAATCGTTGCCATTTCTGGAGGCGGCACGCCAGATGGGTTTGCGTCGTGCCCGTAACGAAACGGCATATGTACACCTGACACTGGTGCCCTACATAGCCAGCGCGGGTGAATTGAAAACGAAGCCGACTCAGCACAGTGTGCAGAAACTACGCGAGATTGGTATTTTTCCCACAGCATTGCTGTGCCGTGCAGACCGTCCGATTCCAGATGAAGAGCGCGCCAAGATTTCATTGTTTGCCAACGTGCGTGAAGAGGCGGTCATTTCGATGTGGGATGTGGACATCATCTACAAGGTGCCGCAGATGCTGCATGAGCAGGGTCTGGATCGCATCGTTTGTGAACAGCTGGAATTGCAGCTTCCCCCAGCCGATTTGTCGGTGTGGAACAAGCTGGTCAAAGCACTGGAAAACCCGCAGCATGAAATTACCATAGGCATGGTGGGTAAATATGTTGATCTGACAGAATCCTATAAATCGCTGATCGAAGCCTTGCGCCATGCCGGCATACACACTTCGACGCGGGTCAATATCGAATACATTGATTCGGAAATGCTGGAAAGCGGCGGGGTAGATGGCATGAAGCATCTGGATGCGGTGTTGGTGCCGGGTGGTTTCGGCAAGCGTGGCACGGAGGGCAAGATTGCTGCGATACGCTATGCCCGCGAAAACAAGCTGCCTTATCTTGGCATCTGCCTCGGCATGCAGCTTGCGGTCATTGAATATGCACGCCATGTGGCAGGCATGAAGGATGCGAACAGTACCGAGTTCAATCTGGAAACCGAACATCCGGTGGTGGCGCTGATCACCGAATGGTGCGACCGCGAAGGCAAGGTCGAAACGCGCAGCGCGGATTCGGATCTGGGCGGCACTATGCGCTTGGGTGCGCAGCGTTGCCCGATCAAGCCAGGCACCATGGCTGCGCGCATCTATGGCGCAGAAGTCAACGAACGCCATCGCCATCGCTATGAAGTTAACAACTATTACGTACCCGCGCTCGAAAAGGCTGGACTGATAATCGCTGCACGTACACCCAGCGAGGACTTGCCGGAAATCATGGAATTGCCGCAAACGATGCACCCGTGGTTTGTGGGTGTACAGTTTCATCCGGAATTTACTTCCACCCCGCGTGATGGCCATGTCCTCTTTAAATCTTTCGTCGAGGCCGCCGTGCAACGCCGGCAGGCCGTGCGCACAACGCAAAAGGTGATAGCGTGAAATTATGTGGTTTTGAAGCCGGGCTGAACCAGCCGCTGTTTTTAATTGCCGGACCGTGCGTGATCGAGTCCGAGCAAATGGCGCTGGACACGGCGGGCAAGCTCAAGGAGATTTGTCTGGAGCTGGGTATTCCGTTCATTTACAAATCCTCCTACGACAAGGCCAATCGCAGTTCCGGCAAATCCTTTCGCGGCTTTGGCTTGGATGAGGGTTTGCGCATTCTGCAAAAGGTAAAAGACCAGATAGGCGTGCCGGTGCTGACGGACGTGCACAGCATCGATGAAATCGCCGCTGTCGCCGCTGTGGTGGATGTGCTGCAAACCCCTGCCTTCCTGTGCCGCCAGACCGATTTTATTCACGCTGTCGCGCGTTGCGGCAAGCCGGTAAATATCAAAAAGGGACAGTTCTTGTCACCGTGGGACATGCAGAATGTGGTGGAAAAGGCGCGTGAGGCAAGTGGTGCGGACAACATCATGGTGTGCGAACGCGGCGCATCATTCGGTTATAACAACCTGGTGTCGGACATGCGCTCGCTGGCGGTGATGCGCAACACTGGCTGTCCGGTGGTGTTTGATGCCACACACTCGGTGCAGTTGCCGGGCGGGCAGGGCACGGTCAGCGGCGGGCAGCGCGAGTTTGTGCCGGTGTTGGCGAGGGCGGCAGTGGCGGTGGGGATTTCTGGGTTATTCATGGAAACGCATCCCAATCCGGCCAAGGCCCTGTCGGATGGGCCGAATGCATTTCCGCTCGGGCATCTGAAGGCGCTGCTGCATACACTTAAAGTTTTGGATGAAACAGTTAAGCAGCAAGGGCTGATAGAAGAGAACGTAGATTTGCGTAATGTTTAAAGAAAGTAAGGAATAGAGATGAGTGCAATTGTTGATGTCGTAGCGCGTGAGATTTTGGATTCCCGTGGCAATCCCACAGTCGAGGCCGATGTGCTGTTGGAATCCGGCGTGATGGGTCGTGCGGCAGTGCCGTCCGGCGCATCCACCGGCACCAAAGAGGCGATGGAGTTGCGCGATGGTGACAAGCAGCGCTACCTCGGCAAGGGTGTGCTGAAAGCAGTGGAGAACGTTAACACCGAAATAGCCGAAGCGATCATTGGACTGGATGCCGCAGAGCAGGCCTTCATCGACCAGGCCATGATAGAACTGGATGGCACCGAGAACAAATCGCGCCTGGGTGCCAACGCCATCCTGGCGGTCTCAATTGCCGTAGCCAAGGCGGCTGCGGAAGAATCGGGCTTGCCGCTGTATCGCTATCTGGGCGGTGCCGCACGCATGGAAATGCCCGTGCCGATGATGAACATCATCAATGGCGGCGCACATGCTACCGGCGGCTCGGACATTCAGGAATTCATGATCATCCCGGTGGGCAGCCAGAGTTTCCGCGAAGCGTTACGCTGCGGGGCGGAAATATTCCATCACTTGAAAGACATTCTCCACCAACGTGGCATGAGCACTACCGTCGGCGACGAAGGTGGCTTTGCGCCAGCCTTGGGTTCCAACGAGGCTGCCTTGAAAGTGATTGTTGAAGCCATTGAGGCAGCTGGGTATGTGCCCGGCACGGATGTGGCGATAGGTCTGGATTGTGCCGCCTCCGAATTTTACAAGGACGGAAAATATCACCTTAAATCGGATGGACTGAGCCTTACTGCCGCACAAATCATAGACCTGTATGCGACATGGGTGGACAAGTACCCTATCATTACCATCGAAGATGGCATGAGCGAGCATGATTGGGATGGCTGGAAACTGCTCACCGACCGCCTTGGAAAATCTATTCAGTTGGTGGGCGATGATGTTTTTGTCACCAATACGAAAATATTACGCGAAGGCATCAGGAGAGGTATTGCCAATTCCATTCTGATCAAGGTGAATCAGATCGGCACGCTGACCGAGACTTTCGCGGCGATTGAAATGGCCAAACGCGCGGGCTACACCGCGGTTATATCGCACCGTTCTGGCGAAACCGAAGATACCACCATCGCCGATCTCGCTGTGGCCACTAACGTCCTGCAAATCAAGACGGGTTCCCTGTCGCGTTCCGATCGCATGGCGAAATACAACCAGTTGCTGCGTATCGAGGAAGACTTGGGTGACAGCGCGTCCTACCCCGGACGCGATGCGTATTACCAATTGGCTTAGTGTAGTGTCTCGCAAATGCCTTAACATGAAACCGCGTTTTTTTCCGCCATGCCGCGTTGCACCCCCTTGCCGTATACCCCATACGGCTGCGGGTCTGCGCCTTGCCTGGCGAAAAAATCCATCGGTTTCATTATGTCAAGCCATTTGCGAGACACTACACTAGGCTCTGCCTTTGTCCTATAGATGCGCTGGGTCTCGCTGATACTGGTCGCTCTGATTCTGCTGTTGCAGTATCCGCTATGGCTGGGTAAGGGCGGCTGGTTGAAAGTATGGGATCTTGACCGCCAGGTCGAAGCTCAGAAGCAAATCAATCAACAAACTCAAACGCGCAACGCGGTAATGGATGCCGAAGTGCGCGATCTCAAGCAAGGCACAGAAGCTATCGAAGAGCGCGCCCGCAACGAACTGGGCATGGTCAAGCGTGATGAAGTTTTTTTTCAGATCGTGGGCGATCTTTCGACGTTGCCAGCATCGTCAGTGCATGAAGCGAAACCAGATGGACATTGACTGTATTTTAAACTATTGACCATTACATAATTCATTACACCGCTCGCCCTGACCATTCGACAAGCTCATGGCAGGGTACGCCAAGCGTATCGAAGGGCGCCGACCGCTAGGTAATTGGGCTTCTTCGATACATCCGTTATGGTTCGATACCTCACCACGAACGGATGTACCCTGTGCTGAGTTCATCGAAGCATCAGCCCGAACGGCGTGTTTGTCGCTAATTATATAAAGCTCAATAAGTGACATTTCATGGAAGTTACATTTTGAATTGATTGCGCCTGCCGGGGCGGAAATAGTGGGTGTTGTCGTAATATGCTTCGCAGTTATTGTCCTGCGACCAGCCCGGTACGCCGAGCAGCGGAACGGGAGTAAGCTCGCGTGTGCTGCGGCAATGATCCGGCGAGTCCAGATATTGCGCGACCTTATTATCCAAATAGGCCAGTCTGCGTTCCATCGGCCAGGTAAAAAATTCCTGCTCCGCCACCAGTATCAGCCCCTGCCCGGTCATGCCGATGTAGGGTTGTAATGCCTTTTCGTATAAGCCATGGCCGAACAGATAGAACCCCATGGCAGTTTGCACCAGACTGCGCCGTCGCCAGAACAGTTCCCGCCATTGGAAATCGCGCAGCAAACCGCTTAGTTCCTCTGCGGCGCAAACCACCACCACGCCGGATTCATCGAACAGGGTCGTCATATCGCGCACCTCCCCGCGTTGGCTCTGCGGCGCGGCGTCAGGTACATTGGTCAGGGCATGGTAATGGCGTGCGTTGATGGCAGCCTTGGACTTGGGGAAAGTCAGCCACACCAGGGCATTGAGCATATCGTGCCAGTTATCGGCGCGCATCTGCACCTCGCCATTGAGGTAGCAACGCGGTTCGTACTGCGTTTCAAACGACAATTTGCCACGCTCCTGCGGCACAAAGCGTAAGGGCAGGTCACGCTGTACGGTGATCGGCGGCTGACATGCTGCGAGCAAGGTA
Organism: Gallionellaceae bacterium; assembly: GCA_009885195.1. Taxonomy (GTDB): domain Bacteria; phylum Pseudomonadota; class Gammaproteobacteria; order Burkholderiales; family Gallionellaceae; genus Nitrotoga. The sequence continues at coordinate 500 of VFLG01000012.1, read as the reverse complement.
TTGCAGCATTCCAATGACGGGAAGTCACTGTTTTCAAGACGGGCAAGAACAGGGTGCAGTGGCGCGAAAAGAGGCGATTGCAGTAAGACAGCAGGATTCCATTCAGGCATTTCTTTCATGGTTGCAGTGTATCCGAAACAATCGAATCTGATGCGCTTGAGCCTGCGTCCGCGCCCCATGCTGGCTATAATACACAGTCGCTACTGCTGCCTCAATCATTGAGTCGGCATATAACAATTCCATTGCTGCGATATAATACTGGTTCGAACAGGTTCGAGGAACTTTAAGCATGGGTTCTGCCAAGAAAAAGAAACGACTTGCGGTTGCTGTTGCCAAACCCGCTGATGATCATCAGCGGCACACCTCATCCAATACCAGTTATTATTTTCTGGCACTCCTGCTGATCATCGCCACCGCCCTGCTGTACGGCCATTCGCTGTGGAACCCGCTGGTTTTTGATGATGTGCATTTTTTTGGCGATGCCAACCTGGAGCGACTGG
>VFLG01000065.1 GCA_009885195.1 Gallionellaceae bacterium | reverse complement strand
CGCTCGATCCCGGCGTGGGCACATGCGGCAAGGAGGGCCAGAGCGTGCCGGTTGGGGTGGGGCAACCTACCGTGAGGATTGATGGGTTGACGGTGGGTGGGACGGCGTAGAGTCGGTGAGCTGATTTTTCCTTACAGGAGAGTAATGATGAAAAAACTGAGTAGCGTTGCAAAACTGTTATCCATAGCGTTGCTGGCGGCTGCCATCTCAGCCTGTTCCAGCACCACTAAAGTGGAAAGCGACCTCGGCCTCAAAGGCGCTCCGGATTGGGTCAATGAAGGAAGTAATATCCTCAATGACAAGGATGGCCGCCTGTTCCATGGCGTAGGTTCGGCTTCGGCCATGGGCGACATGGCGCTGCAAAAATCGGTCGCCGATGACAGGGCCAGGGCCGAAGTGGCGCGCATTCTGTCGTCCTATCTGGATGTGGTTTCTAATGACTTCATGTCGGCAGCCAAGGCCGGGGGAGCCACTGTCGCGGAGGAGGCAGTCACGCGCCAGATCAAGAACATCAGCAAGGTCAATCTGGTCGGCGCCAAGATCATCGGCAGCTGGCGTGATCCCAAGAGCAATATTATTTATTCCATCGCCGAACTGGACATGAAACATGTCAAGAGTACGCTGGCCGGGGTGAATGACATGAACGAGGATTTGCGGCGTTACATCGAGACCCGCGCCGACAACATTTTTGACCGCGTTGCCAAGGAGAAAAAATAATGAATCCGTTCTCGCCACAAAAAAACATAAAAGCTGCGTTGATGATCCTGGTTCTGGCATTGGCTGCCGGCGGCTGTTCCACCTCGGTGAAGCGGATGGATGCGGCCGAGGTGAAAGACCTGAGCGGCGCGTGGAACGACACCGACTCGCAGCAGGTATCGGCGGAGATGATACAAGACGTGCTGAACCGTGCCTGGCTTGGCGAGTTTTCCAGTACCCAGAAGCGTCAACCGGCGGTGATCGTGGGCGAGGTGAGCAACCTCAGCCATGAACACATCAACACCAACACCTTCGTCTCCGACATGGAGCGGGAACTGATCAATTCCGGTAAGGTGCAGTTCGTGGCATCCTCGACCGAGCGCCGGGAAATTCGCGGGGAACGCAAGGATCAGGATATCCACGCCAGCGAGGCCACGCGCAAGGCCATGGGTCAGGAGAAGGGCGCCGATTTCATGTTGAAAGGTACCATCAACACGATTATTGATGCCTCCGGCAAGACCCAGTTGCGCTTTTACCAGATTGACCTGACGCTGATCAGTTTGGCCGACAACAGCAAAGTCTGGGTCGGCCAGAAAAAGATAAAAAAGCTGGTCGAGCGCAGCCAATTGAGGTTCTAGGGACTTGTATAGAGTGCATTATCTGGCAGTGTTGCTGGGGGTATGGACACTGGGCGGATGTGCCACTTATAGCAGCTCTTTTGGCGTCATCGAGCATGATCTTTCAGCCCGGCAATACGATGCCGCGTTGCAAGGCATAGAGAAGCAGGCCGGGTCGAAAACTGATCGGGTGCTGTATCTGCTCAATAAAGGCATGGTGCTGCGCATGAAAGGCGATTTTGCCGGCTCCAACCGGGTGCTGGAAGCGGCCAAGGCGGAAATGGCGCGCCTGTATGCGGTCAGTGTCAGAGAAAACACCCTGTCATTTATCGTTAACGATGCCACGGTCAGTTATGTCGGCGATGATTACGAACAGGTGTTGGTGCATCTCTACATGGCACTCAATTATCTGGAACTCGGCCAGCCCGACAAAGCGCGGGTCGAGGCGCTACAGGTGGACATCAAGCTGCGCGAGCTGGGCGAAAATATTTCCGACAGCAAATTCACCGAGGATGCTTTTTCCCGCTATCTCACCGGCATGATCTATGAGGAACGCGGCGAGTGGAGCGATGCTTTGATTGCCTACCGCAAGGCCTACGACGCTTACAGGAAATACCAGAGCAATTATGGACTGGCCATGCCGACCCTGCTCAAACATGACCTGCTGCGTCTGGCAAAACGACAAGGGTTGTCGGATGAACTGGCGCAGTACAAAAAGGAATTCGGTATCGAGCCGCCGCGGGAAGACAGCCGCGCACCCGAACAGGAAGGCGAACTGGTCTTCGTGCTGAACAACGGTCTCGCCCCCATTAAACGGGAGAAGGCCGCTGCTTTGATTGACCCGGCCAGCGGTGTTCTGGTGCGCATCGCCTTGCCCTATTATGAATCGCGCAGCAACAATGTGGTGGCTGCGCGCATCAGTGTCGCGGGCAAGCAGATCACGACCGAGTTGATGGAAGACATTGATGCGATCGCCCGGCAAAGCCTGGACACGCGCATGGCGGCCATTACTGCGCGCTCGTTGGCACGGGCGGCAGTCAAGGTCACGACGCAGAAGGCGCTGAGTCGCGGCGGCGGTAACAATGAAAATGATGCCATGGTTGGTTTGCTTGGCTCCTTGGCCATGCAGGTGGCGGCGGTGGCCACCGAGCGCGCCGATACCAGAAGTTGGTTGACCTTGCCGGCCAATATCCAGCTGGCGCGATTGCCCTTGCCACCCGGCAGCTATACCATCAAGGTCGAATTATTGGATGCGGGCGAGCAAATCGTAGCCACCCGCGAATATCCGGGGGTCGTGATCAGCAAGGCGCATAAAACCTATCTGATCGAGCATTGGGTGCCGGCCCAGCTTTTCACTAGCAGGAGAAAAAAATGAACCCGAAAAATCCATTAGGCCGTCATACCGGCGCAGGCCCATAAGCGCTAACTTAATAAATCCCGCACCCGCTCTGTCTGTCGAACTCGCTGGCGTGGCGGCTCGGCAAGCTGATGGGCGATGCGGTTCCAATCCTTGATGGCATCGTTCAACGACAAGACTGGCAATATCGCGCGAGACAATAATTCAAGCATGAATGAGGTCTCCCGCCACAAACACCGGCCGCGTTTCGCTTTGCCAATTCGCGTATCCCCAGGGGGAAATTCGCTCGGCTGTCACGAGCAGGGCGTCCACCAGGAAGGCTACCAACAGCTTGCCCTGTAGCCACGCTCGAGCCGCTATCTCGTCATGTTTTTTCAGGTGCCCCAATTGCACCTGCGACTTTAGACGCTTGAACGCCAGTTCAATTTGCCATCGCGCCCGATACAGCTCCATGACGATACCTGCGGGACACGCTGCCGTCAGCGTGGTAAAGCGGTTTCGCGCAACCCGCAGCCTTGCGCCAGGTGAATCAGCATGACGCGCAGCAGCGTCGATGGGTCGGTGACCCCCCTTCCGCGCCGAAACGCCCCCAACTCGCGCGCCTTTTGTTCCCATTGCTCCGGCAGCAAGCGCTTGACCAATTCCCAATCCTCGGTCAGGTTCCAATACTGTTCGCTTAAGAAAAATTCCGTTCGCCCTGACCCTTCGACTTTGCTCAGGACTAAAGGCCTTGTCGAAGGGCATGAATTGTGCGACGGGTGGTTCGACAAGGCTCTCCTGAGTTTATCGAAGGGCTCACCACGAACGGTTAAGCGAACAGTATTGGGTCAGGTTCTCGTCTGAACCTTCCTGCCCCACAAATTCTGCCATCCCGCATCTCCGTAAGTGCGATGGCAGTCAGTATTAACCGATTGATCCGAAAATGCTAACTTATCCTGCTCCTCCCCCTCCAAGGGGGAGGTTAGGTGGGGGATGGGGTTGGCATCCATGGAATCTAACCCCATCCCCACCTCAGCCCTCCCTTGAGGGGAGGGGGAAATGCGCTGACACACTTAAGTTAGCGCTTATGCGCTTTGCCGGGTGGTTCCCAGGTTCTGAGGCATGGGCCGCTTGCCCGCGCTGTTAAATTGGCGCGGTATAATGTTCGCGTGATAAACCAATAGCGGTGCTTGGGTAAGTTATGGATAGAATTGGCAAGTATGAAATCGTCAGGGAACTCGGCAGCGGCGCGACCAGCAACGTCTATCTGGCACTGGATACGTTCAACAATCAGCAGGTTGCGCTCAAGCTGTTTAATCTGGGCGTGTTGCGCGATCCGAACCATGCCATGGTTTTCCGCAAGTCTCTGCAGACCGAGGCAGCGTTGGCCGGCAAGCTGTCTCATCCGCATATTGTCAAGATATTCGATGCCGTCATGGATGGCGAATTGAATTATGTGGTGATGGAGTATGTGGATGGCGGAACGCTCGAGCGCCATTCGGAAGTTGATAACCTGTTGCCGTTGAGCACGATTGCAGAAATTATTTACAAATGCTGCAAGGCGCTGGAATATGCGCAAAGTCAAGGCGTGACCCACCGCGATATCAAACCGGCAAATATTTTGCTGAGCGGCCAGAGCGACATAAAAATTTCCGACTTTGGCGCGGCGCTGATTATGAACCAGCAGTCTACTCAGGTGAGTGGTGTCGGATCGCCGGCGTATATGTCGCCGGAGCAGGTTAAGGAGCAGGTGTTGACACACCAGACGGACATTTATTCGCTGGGTGTGGTGATGTATAAAATGCTTACCGGCAGGCTGCCGTTCGAGGCGCACAACAACTACAGCATGATCTATCAGATCATGAATATTGAGCCGCCGCCGCCCAGCGCATTTCGCCCGGAAACCCCGCCCGAGCTGGATGCCATCGTGCTGCGCGCAATGCAAAAGGACAGGATCATGCGCTACCAAACCTGGGATGAGTTCGCGCAGGATCTGGTAAATTTTTTCAGCAATGCGCCGGCGCAGCAGAAAATGTTTGATACGGAAAAATTCGATACCTTGCGCTCGCTGGTATTTTTCAAAAACTTCAGCGATGTCGAGTTATGGGAGGTGTTGTATACCAGCAAATGGCACAAGCCAAACAAGGGTGATGGCATCCTCAAAGACGGCGAAGAAGGGCGCGAGTTCTTTATCCTTGCCGACGGCACTGTCAAAATTCTGAAGCAGGGCAGATTGCTGGGCCTGTTGCACAAAGGAGAATGTTTCGGTGAAATGGCCCATCTTTCCGGGCACGACTTCATACGTACCACGGACGTGGTGGCGAAAACCGACGTGACCCTGATCGAAATTGATCCGGAAGTTTTGGCCAAAATTTCGGTAGGCTGTCGCTTGCAGTTTGGTGATGCCTTTCTGCGGATGCTGGTGAAACGTCTGGCGCTGGCGAATACGCGCGTTTCGCATCTGTTGAACGATAGCCGGTGAGGGGAAAGGCAACCCGCTCTTGTCGTTTAAGCTGATTTTTTACGTTGTGCCTGCAACTGGATCAGTGTGGCGCTGAAATCCTCCATCCGCTTGCGCTCTTGTTCCACCACTTGCGCCGGGGCGCGGTCGACAAAGCTGGCGTTGCCCAGTTTGGCTTGAGCCTTGACGATTTCGCCCGACAAGCGGGCGATCTCTTTGTCCAGACGTTCACGCTCGGCGGCTACGTCAATCTCGATATTCAGCATCATGCTAAATTTCCCAACGATGGCGACAGGTGCGTCAGAGTTTGGCAATTCATCCAGCACTTTTACTTCGCTAAGCTTTCCCAGAGATTGAAGGTAAGGAATGAATATTGGTATGATGGCGGCTCCGGCGCTCACACTCAGCGGTGCTCTCAGTGCAGGCGACAGGTTCATGTCGCTGCGAAGCTTGCGGCAGGCGGTGATCATATCCTGTGTTAGTGTAATTTCTTCGATCGCAGCCTTGTCAATTTTGCTTGCATCTGTTTTTGGATAAGGTTGCAGCATGATGCTGTCGCCCTTCTTTCCAGCCAGCGGAGCGACGATTTGCCATAGTTCCTCAGTGATGAATGGAATGATCGGATGCGCCAAACGCAGGATGGATTCCAGCACACGCACCAGCGTGCGGCGCGTGGCGCGCTGCATGGTTTCAATAGAGGCTCCCTCTCCCCCCCGAGGGGGAGAGGGGGGGGGG
>VFLG01000016.1 GCA_009885195.1 Gallionellaceae bacterium | reverse complement strand
GTGAATCGCTCCCGTGTTGCAAGCTTTTGTTTTTCCTCTGTGATCTCTGTGTTCTCTGTGGCTAACTGCTTTTTCTAGGTTGATGCGTTGCAGGTGTGGGGAATCCGTTTTGCACCTCGCGCCATGTAAAAAGGCGACCCTCGGTCGCCTTTTTTATTCTGCTTATAACGCCTTACTCAATCTTTGCCGACTTGCGTAAATCTTCGACGGCTTTCATGGCCGTCTGTTGTTGCATGCGTTGCATCAGGTTCGATTTGACTTCCTGGAAAGCAGGGAAATTAAAATCACGCACGTCGTCCAGTTTGATGATGTGCCAGCCAAAATTGGATTGTACCGGCGCGCTCACTTCTCCCTTTTTCAGGCTGACCATCGCGTCGGCAAACGGCGGGACGTAATTGTTAGGCATGCTCCAGCCGAGTTCTCCGCCTTTACCCTTTGAACCCGGATCCAGGGAGTGTTTGTCGGCCAGCTTGTCGAATTTGGCTCCCTTTTTCTTGAGTTGTGCGGCGATGGATTTGGCCTCGGCTTCCTCTTTCACCAGAATGTGGCGTGCCTTGTATTCTTTGCTGCTGGTGGCCAGTTTCAGGGTTTCATATTCCTGCTTGAGTGCGTCTTCGCTGACCGGGTGATTTTTAAAGTAGTCCTGCATGAAGGCGCCAGCCAGCACGGATTGTCTGGCCAGTTCAAGCTGGCTCGTGATTTCGGCTTGTTTGTCCAAACCTTTTTTTACCGCTTCTTGCGATATAAGTTCGATGTTGATCAATTCTTCGCGGACGGAATTGCGCAGCTCGGGGCTGTCTGGCTGACCTTGTTCGGAGGCTGATTGGACGCGCATTTCCAGTCGCGCTTGCGGGATGGAGACGCCGTTTACTACTGCGACGGGTTTTTCTGCTGCATAAACTTGACTGGCTGCAAGTGCGGAGAACAGGGCGAAAGCAGCAAGGTTAAAAAGTTTCAACATGGTTCAGTCCTTGTTAGAAAGTAAAGTTGAGGGTTAGATTTGTTCGGGTGTACAGGCCGTGATGTTCAGTGCATGTATATCGTGTTTCATCATCTCTCCCAGTGCGGAATATATCATACGGTGCCGCGCCAGGGTAGGCTTGCCGGCGAATTGTGCCGACACGATTCTGAGCCGGTAATGCCCTCCGCCATCGCGCGCGCCAGCGTGCCCCGCATGTTTGTGGCTGTCGTCGGCAATCTCGATCTGCGTGGGCTGCAACACGGCCAGCAGGATATGCATTTTGTCTATTCTGCTCATGCCGGGAATGTTTTCTTGAACGGCTTGACCATCACTTGCGCATACACTCCTGCGGCCATATAGGGGTCGGCCTGCGCCCATATTTCAGCCTCTGCCAGCGTGGAAAATTGGGCCACGATGAGACTGCCGGAAAATCCCGCTGCCGCAGGATCAGCCGCATCCACAGCGGGGAAAGGGCCAGCCAGAATCAGCCGCCCTTTGTCCTGCAAGGCTTGTAGCCGTGCCACGTGCGCGGGCCGTGCCGCCAGGCGTTTTACCAAGCTGTCAGCGACATCCTGACCGATGATGGCATATAGCATTAGTTTTTCTCCTTGTCCTCATCTGCATATTTTGCCAAGGCCATGGCTTGCAGCACCACAAACACCAGCATCATGCCGGTGGCGCCAAACAGCTTGAAATTAACCCATGTGTCGGTGGAGAAGTTGAACGCGACATACAGATTGACCACGCCCAGCACGGCAAAAAATAGGCTCCAGCCCAGGTTGACTCGATCCCATACTTTTTTTGGCAGCGTTAATTTTTCCTGCAGCAACTGGCGCATCAGGTTTTTCTTGAATAGCAGGTTGGAAAGCAGCAAAGTGGCGGCGAATATCCAATACAGGACGGTGGGTTTCCATTTGATAAAGTTGTCGTCATGCAGCAGCAGCGTCGCGCCGCCGAGCACGGCGATAATGGAGAAGCTCACCCACAACATGGTATCCACTTTGCCATGGTGCCATTTTACCCACGCGACCTGGGCCATGGTCGCGACAATGGCTGCGGCAGTAGCAATCAGAACCGGTAATTGTTTGGGATCGACCAGATAACCAATGGAGGTTGCCCAGGCCTGAGCCAAGTCCGGATTTTGTCCGGCGAGCTTGAAAACGACAAAGAACAGGATGACGGGGAACAGATCGAACAGCGTTTTTTTCATGGTGGCGAATTATGTGGATAAGATTAACGTCTGTCTATTGGGCGTCCTATTGCCTGTCGAGCACCAGCGCGGCGGAGTTGATGCAGTAGCGCAGGCCGGTCGGTTCAGGGCCGTCTTCGAATACATGGCCGAGATGCGCATCGCAGCGGCTGCACAGGACTTCGGTGCGCTCCATGCCATGCCGGCTATCCCGGCGTTGGGTGATGCTGTCAGGCTGGTGCGGTTGCCAGAAGCTGGGCCAGCCGCTGCCTGAATCGTATTTTGTAATGGAGTCAAACAGCGCATTGCCGCAGCACACGCAGCGATACAGCCCGCTGTCGTGACAATCCCAATAGGCACCGGTGAATGGCGCTTCGGTGCCGCACTGGCGGCAAACCTGGTACTGCTCGGGGGTGAGTTCGTCGCGCCAGGTGGTGTCGGTTTTTTGCAGTTTGTCCATTTTGTAGGTTATTCACGTCAGGGGCGCGATGAATCGCGCCCCTACAACACCTCGCCCGCATGATCCGCCAGGCGCGAGCGTTCGCCGCGTTGCAGCGTGACATGCCCGCTGTGCTGCCAGCCCTTGAAGCGGTCCACCACATAGGTCAAACCGGAGCTACCTTCGGTTAGATAAGGCGTGTCGATCTGTGCGATATTTCCCATGCACACTACCTTGGTGCCGGGACCGGCGCGCGTGATCAGGGTTTTCATCTGCTTGGGGGTGAGATTCTGCGCCTCATCAATAATCAGATATTTATTCAGGAAAGTGCGCCCGCGCATGAAGTTGAGCGACTTGATCTTGATGCGGCTGCGGATCAAATCGCGTGTGGCGGCGCGGCCCCATTCGCCGCCTTCGTCGTCGGACTTGTTGAGCACATCCAGGTTGTCGTCCAGCGCGCCCATCCACGGCGACATTTTTTCTTCCTCGGTGCCGGGTAAAAAGCCGATGTCTTCGCCGACCGGCACGGTGACACGGGTCATGATGATTTCCGAATACAATTTATGCTCCAGCGTCTGCATCAAGCCTGCGGCCAGCGTCAGCAGTGTCTTGCCGGTACCCGCCTGACCGAGCAAAGTAACGAAATCGATGTCCGGGTTCATCAGCAGGTTGAGCACGAAACTCTGCTCGCGATTCCTCGCGGTAATGCCCCAGATGGCGTTTTTGCTGTGGGTGTAATCAGTCAGCGTGCGCAGCATGGCGGTGTTGCCGCTTTGTTCCGTGACCACCGCATAAAAAGGGTTGTCGCCATTTTCCTGATAGACAAACTGGTTCACCAGCAGATCGCGGCACAGCGGCCCCTGAATGTCGTAAAAGGTATGTTCACCTTGTGGCCCCGACTTCATGTCCTTGCCATGCTTGTCCCAGAAATCCGGCGGCAGTTGCAACACGCCGGTGTAGAGCAGGTCGGTATCTTCCAGCACCTTGTCATTAAAATAATCCTGCGCATCCAGACCCAGCGCACGCGCTTTTATGCGCATGTTGATGTCCTTGCTGACTAGGATCACCGTGCGCTTCGGTTCATGATTATGCAGATACATCACCACGCCCAGGATGGCATTGTCGGCTTTGCCATTGGCGAAATTTTTCGGCAGCTCCTGTTCGATGAACTGGGTTTGCAGATACAGGCGGCCGGTGGCAGTCATATTGGCTTGCGTCTGCAACGAGACGCCATCTTCAATATTCTGCGCCTCTTCGCTGATCAGGCCATCGAGAAAACGGCTGGTCTGCCGGGCGTTGCGCGCCACTTCAGTCATGCCTTTCTTGTTGTTGTCTAATTCCTCCAGCACAAACATCGGCAGGTAGATATCATGTTCTTCAAAGCGGAACAGGCTGGTCGGATCGTGCATCAGCACATTGGTGTCCAGTACGAACAGTTTGATGGCGGCATTGGGTGTGGCAGGGGCTTTGCGGATGGGCATGATGCTCCTTAGGTACTTAGATTTTGGACGAATTGTAATACTTCCTGAGCGTGGCCGTCGGCCTTGATGCCGCGCCATTCACGGCGCAACACGCCACTTTTGTCGAGCACGAAAGTGCTGCGCTCGATGCCGCGCACTTGTTTGCCATACAGGTTTTTCAGCTTGATTACGCCAAACAGTTCACACGCAGTTTCTTCGGTATCGGCCAGCAGGGCAAACGGCAAGCTGAACCTGGATTTGAAATTTTCATGTGACTTGATGCTATCACGCGAAATGCCTGCCACTTCGCAACCGGCCTTTTGAAAATCCGCATACAGATCGCGGAACTGCTGGCTTTCGGCGGTGCAACCCGGGGTATTGTCCTTGGGATAAAAATAAATCACCAGCGACTTGCCGCGCGCGGCAGAGAGCTTGAAGTCCACTCCGCCAGTGGCGGGCAGGGTGAAATCGGGAACAAGCTGATCGGACATATAAGGTTGAGAGTTTAGACAGTGCCGCCATTGTTGACAAAATCCCCGGAGAAGGCAAGCGTCTCATGGGCAAGCGTCTCATAGGCCAGGACATCAAATGCATCTTCGTTCAGTGAGTTGAGGGAGAGGCGATAAGCCTGATCGTAATTGGGGTAATGGCCGCGTATGGATTTGTTGTAGGCCGGGTCGTAATGCCGTTCCAGCAGTTCAGCGATAAATTCGTCCCATGCCTTTGCTTCACACAACGCATGCCAGCGCGCCAGCAATTCGTTGGAATACATGCCCTGCAAACGATCTAGCTGCTGGCGCAGCAATGCCGGATCATGCAGGAAATGCGCATACTCTGCGCGCAGCAGCGCGACTCGTACAGGGAGCGCGCATTCCAGGCGCAGACAGGGGCTGGCCCACATTGCCTCAATCAGCGCATCCGGCACTTGCAGCAAGCCAATTTTTTTACTCTCGGATTCAACATAAACCGGACGGGCGGGATCGAATGATTCCAGCCTTGCCAGCACCTGGCCGTCGAAACCCTTTTGCGATGGCTGCGCTTCATTGGGCATGTCACCCAGCACGGAGCCGCGATGCCGCGCAATCTGTTCCAGATCCAATACCTGTGCGCCGGCCTGTTGCAGTGCGGCCAGCAGCAGGCTTTTGCCGCTGCCGGTCAGCCCGCATAACACGCGCAAGGAAAGTTTTGCCGGCATCACTTGCAGTTGTTGCAGCACGTGGTGGCGATAACTTTTGTAACCGCCCGCCAACTGCTCGGCAGCAAAGCCGATCTGACGCAGAATGTGCGTCATCGCCCCGCTGCGCTGGCCGCCGCGCCAGCAATAGATAAGCGGATGCCAGGATTTGGGCTTGTCCAGCCAGCGCTGTTCCAGATGGCGGGAAATATTGCGCGCGACCAGCGCCGCGCCTATCTTCCTGGCTTCAAACGGCGATTGTTTGTACAGCGTGCCGACAAGAATCCGCTCTGCATCGTCCAGCACCGGGCAGCTGATCGCACCGGGCAGGTGGTCCTCGGCATACTCGGCTGGCGAGCGCACATCCACTATCTCGTCAAACTCATGCAGTTGGGCTACGGTTGCCAGCCCTGAATTTTTCACAGATATACATTCCGGAATAAATGGCAAATGCGGATTATCCTTGAAACGGCAAGTGAATGCATTCGGGCTGGTGTTTGGAACACGATGGGAAAACTAAGGAAACGCAAATTAATTCGTCATCCCCGATAAGGCTGGGATCCAGCCCCTTGGCTTGAGGGCACCTCTATAAATCCAAACCCCACAGCCTCAACGTAAAGCTAAGGAGCTGCGCGCTTTTGCGCAGTCCCGCTTGAGCGCAGGGCAGGCGAAGCGCTCGTCACCTCCGCCCCGCTTCTGTTCGCTACTTCGGTACCTCCAGTTTCTTTACAGGCTTATGGCTAACGGCCGTCGGGAACATGACCTCGCCGTTCGGCACCTTGGCCCCCACCGGCCACAGGTGGAAGAGGATACCATCAGTGTTCGACGCGGCCTCTGCAATCTCTTTTGCCTTCTCAGGCGGTACATCAAGCACTTGCACACGCCCAGTTGCAACCTCTTCCTTGTGGTCGTGGAAGTGCTTATTCCATTGCTTCAGCGTCACATTCGAGCGCGCGAGCTTCTTGTCGATGAAGTATTCAATCTCGACGAGCTCAGCATTGGGATCGGTGGATAGAAAAATCATGCACTGCATTATCTCCGGCTTGATAGACTTGCAATAATGGTGATACGGGCCGTGCACCGTGCCATCCTCGTGGCGGTGGGGCGCGACAACATGAATATTGAAGCCATCCGCCGGACTTTGCGCCTTTTCTTCGGCTAGCAAGGGGCTTGTCG
>VFLG01000039.1 GCA_009885195.1 Gallionellaceae bacterium | reverse complement strand
GCGCCAACGCCATTCTTGCCGCCTGCAAAGAAGTCGGCCCGGCGCTGTTCTTCTCGCTGCTGATCATCACCGTGTCGTTCCTGCCGGTGTTCGCGCTGGAGGATCAGGAAGGGCGGCTGTTCTCGCCGCTCGCCTTTACCAAGACCTTCTCCATGGCGGGCGCGGCGTTGCTGTCCATCACGCTGGTGCCGGTGCTGATGATGCTGTTCATACGCGGCAAAATCATGCCGGAACACAAAAATCCGCTGAACCGTTTTTTGATCTGGAGTTATCGCCCGATCATCGCCGGGGTAATGCGCTGGAAGAAAGCGATCATCGTCGCCGCGCTGGTGGTGCTGGGCGTTTCCATTTATCCGGCGACCAAGCTGGGTTCCGAGTTCATGCCGACGCTGAACGAGGGCACGCTGCTCTACATGCCCGCTTCGCTGCCTGCGATGTCGGTCACCAAGGCCGCCGAGTTGTTGCAGACGCAGAACAAGATCATCAAGAGCTTCCCCGAAGTTGCATCCGTGTTCGGCAAGGTGGGGCGCGCGCAGACCGCCACCGATCCGGCGCCACTGGAGATGTTCGAGACGGTGATCAATCTCAAGCCGGAATCCGAATGGCGAGCCGGTATGAACATTGACAAGCTGATTGCGGAAATGGACCAGGCCTTGCAATTTCCGGGTATGGCCAACTCGTGGACCATGCCGATCAAGGCGCGCCTCGACATGCTCGCCACCGGCATCCGCACGCCGATCGGCGTCAAAGTGTTCGGCAAGGACCTGGAAGGGATAGAGCGCGTGGCCAAAGACATCGAGGCGGCGGTCAGAAATGTGCCGGGCACCACCAGCGCCTTCGCCGAGCGCATCACCGGCGGCTATTACCTCGATATTGTGCCGGATCGCGCAACGTTGGCGCGCTACGGCATGGCAATCGGCGATTTGCAGGATGTCATTTCCACCGCACTCGGCGGCGAAATGGTGACCACCACGGTGGAGGGACGCGAACGCTTCGGCGTGATCGTGCGCTATCCGCGCGAGTTGCGCAGCAGCCCCGAACTGATCGCGCGCGAAGTGCTAGTACCAACTATGGACGGGGCGATGATTCCGCTCGGCCAGATCGCCAAGGTGGAGATAAGCAAGGGCGCACCCGCGATACGCACCGAGAACGCGCTGCTCTCCGCCTATATTTTCGTGGACATTCGTGGCCGCGACATCGGCTCATATGTGGCCGATGCGCGCAAGGCTGTAGCGGAGCAAGTGAAATTTCCGCCCGGCTACTACGCGACCTGGAGCGGGCAGTTCGAATATATGGAACGCGCCGCCGCCAAGATGAAGATCGTGATACCGATTACTTTGCTCATCATCTTCCTGTTGTTGTATCTCAACTTCGGGCGCGTCACCGAATCGCTGATCGTGATGCTCTCGGTGCCGTTTGCGCTGGTCGGCGGCGTGTGGCTGCTGTGGCTGCTCGATTACAACCTGAGCGTGGCGGTGGCAGTGGGCTTCATCGCGCTGGCTGGGGTCGCGGCGGAAACCGGCGTGGTGATGCTGATCTATCTGGAACACGCCTGGGAACGGATCAAGGCGGAACGCAAGGCCGACGGACAACAGCCGACACCGGGCGATCTGTACGCGGCGGTCATGGAAGGCGCGGTGGAACGGGTGCGCCCGAAGATGATGACAGTGGTGGCGATCATGGCCGGGCTGCTGCCCATCATGTGGGGAACCGGCACCGGCTCCGAGGTCATGCGCCGCATCGCCGCACCCATGGTCGGCGGCATGATTTCCTCAACTATTTTGACGCTGATCGTCATTCCGGCGATTTATGCGTTGGTCAAGCAGCGCGAGCTATTCAGAAACAGCAAACAAGCCACAAATTTATTTAACGGAGGGAAATTGCCATGAAACGCGCAACTTATCCCGCACTTGTGTTACCCGATCAGCCACGGCGAAAATTTTTGCAAGGTCTGGCGGCAGGCGGCATCGCGTTGGGCCTGGCGCCCTGGAGCAACTTGCTGGCAGCGTCCCAGACCGGGACAAAGTCATCCGGCGCAACCCAGGTTTTGAGCGGCACAGAATTCGATTTGACCATCGCCAAAACGCCGGTCAATTTTACCGGCAAGCCGCGCATGGGTATCACCATCAACGGCATCATTCCCGGGCCGATATTGCGCTGGCGCGAAGGTGAAACGGTCACCATCCGGGTAAAGAATGAACTGCAAGAGTCCACCTCTATCCACTGGCACGGCATTCTTTTGCCGTATCAAATGGACGGGGTGCCCGGCGTCAGCTTCGACGGCATTCCACCGGGTACGACCTTCACCTATCAATTCAAGGTGCAGCAATCCGGCACCTATTGGTATCACTCGCACTCCGGGTTTCAGGAGCAAGAGGGGATGTACGGCGCGATTATCATTGAACCGGCAGCCGGCGACGCCATCGTGGCCGAGCGGGACTACGTGATCGCTCTGTCCGATTGGACCGACGAAGTCCCGGAGCATGTGCTCAAAAAATTGAAAATGCAAAGCGACTATTACAATTTCAATCAGCCCACTGCCATGGATTTTTTCAAGGACGTGTCGCAACAGGGATGGTCTGCCGCCGTGGCCAAACGGCGCATGTGGAACGAGATGCGCATGAATCCGACCGACCTAGCGGACATCTCAAGCTATACCTACACCTACCTGATGAATGGAATTACGCCTGCCGGCAACTGGACGGGGTTATTCAAGCCGGGTGAGCGGGTGCGTCTGCGCTTGATTAACAGCTCTGCCATGACCTTTTTCGATGTGCGCATACCCGGTTTGAAAATGACTGTAGTACAGGCCGACGGCCAGAATGTAGAGCCGGTGACGGTGGACGAGATCCGGCTGGGCGTGGCGGAAACTTACGATGTTCTGGTTACCCCCGGCGACGACGCCTACACGATTTTTGCCCAGTCCATGGATCGCACCGGATACGTGCGCGGCACGCTGGCGCGGCAAGCGGGCTTGACTGCGCCGGTTCCCGCGCCGGATAAGCCGGAGCCGCTCACCATGGGCGACATGATGGGCAGCATGGACGGTATGGATCATGGCAGCATGGCGATGGATCACAGCAGTCATGCCGGTATGAGCGACATGGCCGGCATGGCCGGGATGAGCGGCATGACAGCAGTCGAAAAACCAGTGCCGGTACGCCATGCAAAAACCGAATACGGCCCCAGTGTGGACATGCGGGTGGATACGCCGCGCACCAGCCTGGATGACCCCGGCATCGGCCTGCGCGATAATGGTCGCAGGGTTCTGACCTACGCCGACCTGAAGAGCCTGCCGGGCATTATGGATACGCGCGATGCCGATCAGGAAATCGAACTGCATCTCACCGGCAACATGGAACGCTACACCTGGTCGTTCGACGGGCTCGAATTCGGCAAATCCACACCGGTACATCTCCCGTATGGGAAGCGCATACGGGTAGTGTTGGTGAACGACACCATGATGAGCCATCCGATGCACTTGCATGGCTTGTGGAGCGATCTGGAAAGTCCCGAAGGCGGCGCGCAAGTGCGCAAGCACACCATCATCGTGCAACCCGCGCAGCGCGTCAGTTTTCTGGTGACCGCCGATGCGCTGGGACGATGGGCATGGCATTGCCATTTGCTTTTCCATATGGATGCGGGGATGTTCCGCGAAGTAGTCGTCGCCTGACAAATTTCGGAGACAAAATCATGATAAAAAAGCGACTGAAAATAATGGCAGCAGCCACGCTTGTATTCGGTATGGCATTCGTCTTGGGGCAGCCTGCAATGGCTGCTGAAGATATGCCGGATATGCCTGGCATGGATCACGGCAGCATGGGGCATGAATCGCCGCCACCCGCCCATACAGGCGAACAGGCGGACGACATGGGCGGGATGGATCATAGCCAGATGGGACACGATACCCCGGCAGCAAAATCTAACAAGACTGGCAATGACATGTCGGGCATGGATCATTCGGGCGGCGGAGCAAAAAAATCCATGTCCATGCAAGGCGGAGCCGCACCTGCCGATGCGCGTGATCCCCATGCTTATTCGGGCGGTTATGGCTTTGGCCCGAGTTCGCCGCTTAAATTGGCCGATGAAGCTTACATGGGTGGTGTGATGGTCAATCGGCTGGAGGGCGCGCAGTCGCGTGACAACTCGTTCGGTATGTATGATTTACAAGGCGGGTTCGGCAAGGATTATGACCGACTTGTGCTCAAAGCCGAAGGCGAAGCGAATGATGGAAAGTTGCATGAAGCCCGCACAGAACTCTTGTGGGGACATGCGCTGGCCACCCATTGGAATGCCCAACTTGGGGTGCGCTACGACAGCGGTCTGGCGCCGGACCGCAAATGGTTGGCAATGGGTGTGCAGGGACTCGCGCCTTACTGGTTCGAAGTGGATGCGACGGCCTATATCGGCGAACAAGGGCGCACCGCGTTGCGTTTGGGCGCGGAATATGAATTGCTGCTTACCCAAAAGCTGGTATTGCAACCCCGCATCGAGGCGAGTTTTTACGGCCGGCAGGATGCGGCCAGAGAGCTTGGGCCGGGGTTAAGCAGCCTGGCTACAGGTGTGCGTTTACGCTATGAGATTCGCCGTGAATTCGCACCCTATGTGGGGGTAGAGTGGAGCGGGAAGTTTGGCGGAACAGCCGATTATGCGCGAGAAGAAGGCGTGCGCAGCAACGAAACCCGCGTGGTGGCAGGGGTGCGATTCTGGTTTTTTTGATGGGTAATTTTAAGCGCTAGCAGAGCTTGTGAATTGCCAAGACAGATGAGGCAAAAGATATTTAACAATTACTGAAAGAGAGACACGGCATGATAACTATTCTCCCCAATTGGCATCCTATTTTTGTTCACTTCACCGTAGCCCTGTTGATCGTCGCAGCGGCGCTGCACCTGCTGTCCCACTTCGTGTCGAATAGCGGACTGAAAAATCAATGGGCGATAGTCGCACGCTGGAATCTGTGGATCGGCGTGGGGTTTACCCTGATTACCGTCGCCATGGGCTGGTATGCTTTTTACACGGTCAGCCACGACACGCCCTCGCATCTTGCCATGATCGAACACCGCAACTGGGCCATGGCCACACTCGCGGCGTTTCTGGGCATTGCGGCCTGGGAATATTACCTGCATCGCCACGGCAAAAACAAAGGCTGGTTATTCACCGGACTGCTGGTGCTCGCGGCGAGTCTGCTGTTGTCCACCGCGTGGCATGGCGGTGAACTGGTTTACCGTTATGGCCTGGGCGTGATGTCCCTGCCCAAACCGGAAGGTGCAGGCCATGCTCACGATCAAGGCAAGATGGATCACGGCGACATGCCCGCGCAAGGTGTAGATATGCTGCATGAGGATGGCCATGCCCTGAGCCACGATGACAACGCGAGCGGTGAACATCCGCATGTTGCGAAACCCGCCGGCAATGCTCCCGCTGCGGGCGGCACAGACACGGCGCCCAAAAATACCGGGCATGCCCATGCACCAGGAACGACGCAGCACAAGGATTAGCTCCATGGATCGAAGGCAACCACGACACGAACAAGGAGTATATAAAAATGAGACAGTATCAAAAAGGAGAGGCCATGCTGGTGATGATCGTGATGTTAGCGGTTATCTGGCTGGGGAGCGGACGCATGGGCATGATGGGGCATGGTGCTGCGCAAACCGAAAAACCGGGGAATGCAGAGCAGCAGATGAAGAAAGAACAGCCGCCACCTGCGCCTGAGGAGTCACGCTAACCTCAGCGCCGAGAATGAGACTATCATGGTCGTAGCAGCACGAAAGAAAGTGTTCGGGAACTGCGCTTAATTCGGGCTGCGACACATGTACTGAATCCAACCATCAGGAAAATTTCATGAAACTGAACTCGACTTTAAGATCGGCGCGATCATATGAAGGAAACGCATTGAAATAATGGACTGAACCGTGCGGCAAGAGGCAATGAAGCCTTGCCGCGCCACGAGGCAGAAACCTTTTGTGAGCCTGATAAAGGAGAATGAATCATGGAAAAACTGAATCCTTGGCGTGTTGGCGGCGCAATGGCATTGACGGCGGCGGTGATCAGCCTGGTTTGCACGGCGGCAGTTTTTCTTTTTCCGGACGGGATGGTCAACTTTGTCAACGCATGGGTACACGGTCTGGATTTGACCATACTCAAAAGCGACAAGCCATGGACCTTGGGCGGACTTGCCTATGGCTTGTTCGGTGTCAGCTTGACCGGGTTTCTGAGCGGGGTGTTATTCGCCTGCAGTTACAATCTGGTGAGCAAATGCCCAAGTTGTCGGTAGGGATGAGGGGCACATGAATGCAGAAGCAGATATTCTGGAATGTGCAGATGCGACATTCGCCGAGGCGTTGGCCGAAGCTTTGGATATCCGCGAGCATGAAACCGGCGCTCATTCCAGACGGGTGGCCTGTCATACCCTGGTGCTGGCGCGCCGTTTTACCGCAGATGCCGGTCAACTGCGCCAGATTTACTGGGGCGCTTTGCTGCACGACATAGGCAAGATCGGGATAGCGGATGCAATTTTATTGAAACAGGGGGCGCTCAACGAAGATGAATGGCTGGAAATGCGCACCCATCCCGAAAAGGGGCACCGCATCGTGGCGCAAATTCCGGGTATGGAGCAAGCTGCCGAAATCATCCTGAGCCATGAGGAACGTTTTGATGGAACAGGTTATCCGCGCGGGCTCAAGGGCGAACAGATTTCTCTGGGAGCGCGGCTGTTCGCGCTGATCGACACGCTGGACGCGATGACCTCCGATCGGTCTTATCGCAAGGCCTTGTCATTCGATCAGGCTCTCGCAGAAATCGTCAAAATGAGCGGTACTCAATTCGATCCGACGGCAGTGCAGGCATTTTTGGCTGAACAGACTACACTGCGCGAAATGGTGGCAGCCAAATGTATGCAGTCTGGCGATACGCCTGTTTTCCGCGTAGCGAATTCCGATGAACGCGTTTGAAAGGAACAGATCATGAGTACAACTACAGATCCCGTATGCGGCATGAAAGTCGACACCGGGTCGGGGCGCAGCCTGGAACATGCGGGCGAGCACTATTACTTCTGTTCGCAACACTGCGTGGAAAAGTTTTCTGCCGATCCCGATAAATATCTCAACCCTGCCCCGACACCTGCATCTACTGCTATATCTGCCGGCGGCTATATTTGTCCGATGGATCCCGAGGTACATCAGGCCACACCCGGTTCGTGTCCAAAATGCGGCATGGCGCTGGAGCCGGTCAATCCCGTTGCGGCAAAGCCCGATGTCACCGAATATGTTTGCCCGATGCACCCGGAAGTGGTGCGCAGCGAACCAGGCAATTGTCCGATTTGCGGCATGGCACTCGAACCAAGAATAGTCGCCGCCAAGGAGGAAAACCCCGAACTGGACGATATGACGCGGCGCTTCTGGGTCAGCGCGGCACTGGCCTTGCCGGTATTCGTAATGGCAATGGTTTTCGATCTTGCGCCACAAGCCATGCCGGATTTTGTCTCGATGACGATGTTGCAATGGCTGCAATTCGCCCTGGCGACACCGGTCGTGCTGTGGGGCGGCTGGCCGATCTTCCAGCGCGGATGGGCCTCGCTGGTTAACCGCCACCTCAACATGTTCACCCTGATCGCGCTCGGTGTCGGCGTGGCGTGGAGCTACAGCGTGGTGGCGATGTTGCTGCCGGGAATATTTCCGCCCGTGATGCGCAGCATGATGGGCACGGTGCCGGTTTATTTCGAGGCGGCGGCGGTGATCATGGCGCTGGTGCTGCTAGGCCAAGTAATGGAATTGCGCGCGCGCAGCCAGACTAGCGCCGCGATCAAACTGCTGCTCAGTCTCGCCCCCAAGACCGCGCGCATCGTGCGCGCTGACGGCAACGAGGAAGACATCCCTCTGGAGCAAGTGCAGCCGGGCGACATACTGCGCGTGCGTCCCGGCGAGAAGGTGCCGGTAGATGGTGTAGTACTGGAAGGCATCAGTTCGCTGGATGAATCCATGGTCACCGGCGAATCCATTCCGGTGGAAAAGACCAAGGACGCGCGGCTGATTGGCGCCACGATGAACGGCACCGGCAGTTTGTTGATGCGCGCCGAGCGCGTCGGCTCCGACACGCTGCTCGCGCAGATCGTGCGCATGGTGAGCGAGGCGCAGCGTTCGCGCGCGCCGATCCAGCGGCTGGCCGATGTCACTGCCGGTTATTTCGTTCCAGCGGTAGTGGGAATTGCGCTCGCCACGCTGGCGGTATGGGGCATCTGGGGGCCGGAGCCGCGCCTGGCACATGGTATCGTCAACGCGGTGGCGGTGCTGATCATCGCCTGTCCTTGTGCATTAGGATTAGCCACGCCGATGTCCATCATGGTCGGCACCGGGCGCGGCGCGTTGGCGGGCGTGCTGATAAAAAATGCCGAGGCGCTGGAAACCATGGAAAAGGTCAACACGCTGGTGGTGGACAAGACTGGCACGCTGACCGAGGGCAAGCCAAAACTGACCTCGGTCATTCCACTTGCCGGATTCAACGAAGGTGAGGTACTGCGTCTGGGTGCCAGCCTGGAGCGCGCCAGCGAACATCCGCTGGCTGCCGCCATCGTCAACGGTGCGCAGGAAAAAAAATTATCGCTTGCAACAGTCAGCGAGTTCCGTTCGTTCACTGGCAAGGGCGTGGCGGGAACGGTCGAGGGTCGCGCGGTCGTGCTGGGCAACCTCAAGCTGTTCGAAGAATTGGGTATCGCACCCGGCGAACTGACCGTGCGCGCCGATACGCTGCGCAGCGATGGCCAGACGGTGATGCTGCTGGCGATAGATGGCCGAGCGGCGGGACTGATCGGCGTGGCCGATCCAATCAAGGATTCCACACTGGATGCGATCCGCGCGCTGCATGAGGAAGGCGTGCAGGTCATCATGCTGACTGGAGACAACCGTATCACGGCCGATGCAGTGGCGCGCAAGCTGGGCATAGACCGTGTCGAGGCGGAAGTGTTGCCCGAGCAGAAAGCTTCCATCGTCAAACAACTGCAAGCGCAGGGCCGTTTCGTTGCGATGGCGGGCGATGGCATCAACGACGCCCCGGCGCTGGCCCAGGCGCAAGTCGGCATCGCGATGGGCACCGGCACCGACGTGGCGATGGAAAGCGCGGGTATCACGCTGGTCAAGGGCGACCTGAACGGTATCGTGCGCGCAGTGCGCCTCTCCCGCGCCACGATGCGCAACATCCGGCAAAATTTATTCTTTGCCTTCATCTACAACGTGCTCGGTATCCCCATTGCGGCAGGCGTGCTGTACCCGTTCTTCGGCTTGCTGCTTTCGCCGATCATCGCGGCGGCGGCGATGAGTTTCAGTTCGGTGTCGGTGATCACCAACGCGCTGCGGCTGAATCGGGTGAAGATGTGAGAAGCTAATGTAGCCCGCGCATTTCAACCCGCTTATCACCGCGCCCACCAGCAGCAGGCGGAGCAGGAATCTTGGCCTACAAATAACTTTCAAAAAACACCGTTACCATTTGACTTGTCAGGATTTATTAAACTATAGTTCGCCCCATGCAAGCAGAATTGGACACTTTGGAAGGCAGGTTGGCGCAATTGGTGCAGCTGGCTCAGCGCTTGCGCGTGGAAAACAATAGCCTGCGCCAGGAGCTGGCTCAGGCGCTGAGCCAAGGCCGCCAATATCATGACAAGATTGACGGTGCCAAGTCACGCTTGGAGCAACTGCTGGCGCAACTACCCGAAGAAGAGATATGAGCAGCGAAGTAAAAACTCTGGACGTTACCATCCTCGACCACAAATTTCGTGTCGCTTGCCCGGCCGATGAGCGCGCCGAATTGTTGGACGCAGTCGCGTATCTCGACAAAAAAATGCGCGAAATTCGCGATATCGGCAAGATCGCATCGGTCGAGCGAATTGCCATCATGTCCGCCTTGAATATCACCCACGAACTATTAACCACGCGCCTCGGAACCGGTTTTGACATGGCAGAATTTAAGCGTAGAATGAATTCCATGCAGGCAACCATCGACGCGACTCTCGCGGAACAGGATGAGTTGTTTTAGTTTGTCCCCTGCGGTGTTCGTCAGGCTTATAATTCTTTGAACCAATAAGCTTTGCTTAGGCTGCGACCCCTTGATGTTACTGTTGTGCGCGTCTCCAGTAGATGTTTCTGGCGGATGTACCTGATGTAACTGGGAACCGGCTCACTTGAACTCAGGTTCAAGATGTTGGGCCAACGGCACAGGCGGGGGGCTTTGGGGAACCTCTAAAAATCCAGGTTTCATCCCAACTGCTGCGTTGCGGAAAAAATTTCTTGCTTACATATAACTCATATGCGGCGCTGCGAAATTTCTTCCACGCCTTGCATTTGGGCGAACTCTGAATTTTTAGAGGTTCCCTTTATTTGAAATGCGGCGCAAGCCGCATTTCTTTTTTCAGCGAGAAACATCATGCGTTATTGGCTGATGAAATCCGAACCCGGCGATTGCAGCATCGATGATCTTGCGGCACTCCCCGAGCAAAGCGTAGCCTGGTACGGCGTGCGCAACTATCAGGCACGCAACTTCATGCGCGATCAAATGCACGTCGGTGATGGCGTGCTGTTCTATCATTCCAATTGCGCGGTGCCCGGCATCGCGGGCATTGCGCGCGTTTCCAGCACCGCCTATCCCGATGCCACGCAGTTCAAGCGCAACAGCAAATATTTTGATCCCAAGGCCACACAGGAAACGCCGCGCTGGTTCAATGTTGATGTGCAACTGGTAAAAAAAATCGGACTCATTCCGCTATCCGGGTTGCGCCAGCATCCCGAGCTTGAGCGTATGCGCATCCTGCAACGCGGCAACCGCCTGTCCATCACACCGCTAGACCCGGCCGAGTGGAAATTTATCACCCATACTTTGGTGAAATCCTGACATGGAATGGGCGTTCGCTTATTTGATGCTGGGTGGCGTGGTTGGATTATTTGCAGGGTTGTTCGGTATCGGCGGCGGTTTGTTATTAGTCCCAACGCTGCTGCTGCTGTTTGAGATGCAGCACTTCCCCGCCGAGCATGGAATGCATCTGGCGCTTGGCACCTCAATGGCCACCATTCTGTTCACTTCGCTCGCCAGCATGCGCAAACATCACCAGCACGGCGCGGTAAACTGGCGTGTAGTGCGCACAATCACCCCCGGCATTTTTCTGGGAACTTTGCTGGGCGCGTTATTTGCAGCCGCCGTATCGCCGCGCTCGCTGGGAATATTTTTCGCGTTGTTTGTGTATTTTGCAGCACTGCAAATGCTGCTCGACATACGCCCCAAAGCCTCACGTCAACTGCCCGGCATGACCGGCATGACGCTGGTTGGCACTTTCACTGGCTGGATCAGCACCCTGGTATCCATTGGTGGCGGCACGGTGGTTATTCCATTTTTGGTGTGGTGCAACGTGTCGCTGCGCAATGCCATCGGAACCTCTGCCGCAATCGGTTTCCCGGTCGCCGTGGGCGGCACAGTGGGTTACATCGCAACGGGCATGAGCTTACAAACGCTGCCTGCGCCAAATCTGGGGTTTGTGTATCTACCAGCCTTGTTGTGGGTTGCTCTCGCCAGTGTCATGACTGCACCGCTGGGCGCGAAGGCTACGCATTACATGAAAGTGGGATTGTTGCGCAAATTGTTTGCCGTGCTGTTGCTGGTGTTGGCGACGAGATTGCTGTTGAAGATATTGTAGTATCGTAGGTCGGATCCACGCTGCGCGCTTGATCCGACCTACATGGCTAGGAAACGTTCTCGAGCACTTGCTGAGACGGGTTGCGTTCAACCAATAATGAATGGAGTCGGCGGCTGTCGGCACGCAAAACGGTAAAGACAAGATCGTCGATGACGACGCTGTCGCCGCGCTTGGGTAATTGACCGGCCGCCTTGATCACCAAGCCGCCGATGGTGTCATACTCTTCGTCGCTGAACGATGTGCCGAGCGCATCGTTAAAGTCCGCAATCTCAGTCGCCGCCTTGACGCGCCAGTTACCCGCCGCATCTTGTATCAGGTTATCTTCGTCTTCGTTGATATCATATTCATCTTCAATGTCGCCAACGATCTGTTCCAGCACGTCCTCGATCGTAACCATGCCGCATACCCCGCCGTATTCATCTACAACCAGCGCAATGTGGTTACGATTGCCGCGAAAGTCGCGCAACAGCACGTTGAGGCGCTTGGATTCCGGCACGAATATGGCCGGCCGCAGCATATCGCGCACGTTGAATTCCTCGCCCGCATAGTAGCGCAGCAAATCCTTGGCCAGCAGGATGCCGATGATGTTGTCCTTGTTGCCATCGATGACGGGGAAGCGCGAGTGCGCGGTCTCAATGACAAAAGGGATGAATTGTTCCGGCGGTTGGCTGATGTCTATGACATCCATCTGCGCACGGGGAATCATGATTTCGTGCACTTGCTGTTCTGACACCTGAATAACCCCTTCCATCATGGACAGGGCATCGGCATCCAGCAGGTTGCGCTCGTAGGCGGAATGCAACAGGCCTACCAGTTGTTCGCGATCTTCCGGCTCGCGCAGCAGCATTGTGGAAAGACGTTCAAGCAGGCCGGGTTTATTGCCTTCGGGTTTGTTACTTTCGGGTTGGTCCATCGTTACTTGTGAGGTATTTCTTGAAAGCAGTAGGGGTCAGCATACCTTAATTTTGCCAGCAATGCAGTTTCCAGAGTTTCCATCGCGGCGGCGTCCGCTTCGTTTTCGTGGTCATAGCCCTGCAAATGCAGGGCGGCGTGGATGGCGAGGTGCGCATAATGAGCCGGTAATTCCTTGCGCTGTGCGCGCGCTTCTTTTTCCACCACCGGCGCGCATATAACGATGTCGCCGGACAAGGGATCGGTGTCGTCATACACAAACGTCAGCACATTGGTGGCGTAATCTTTGCCGCGATAATTTTTGTTCAGCGCGCGCCCTTCTGCTTGGTCAACTATACGCAGCACGATTTGCACGTCACGCTGCAATGCCGAATGTATCCAGCGGCGGAACTGCTGGCGCGTGGGCAAATTGGTTGCATCAACGGCGTACTGCACGGACAGGGAAAGTCTAAAATCAGCGGTCATTTTAGGCGGCTCTAAAAATCCAAGTTTCTAAGCCAGACAAGGCGCGAGCAAAAAATTGCGACGCAGCATATGTGTGATATGTAAGGAGTAATTTTTTGTGAGTAACGCAGTATGGCGACGAAAGTTGGATTTTTAGAGGTGCCATTCAGTTCAGCACCGGCTCTCCGCCCTTGGGAAACAACACCCATAGCCGCCCCTGCTGTTTCATTTTGCCCGCCTGCATCCCGGCCGATTCGCCAAATCCCCAGAAAAAATCCGCGCGCACCGCGCCTTTGATCGCGCCGCCGGTGTCCTGTGCCAGCATCAGGCGGTTGAGCGGGGCGCTATCGTTGGGATAGGTGGTAGAAATAAACACCGGCGCGCCCAGCGGGATCGTGCGCGGATCTATCGCCAGGCTGTACTCGTTGGTGAGCGGCACACCCAGCGCACCCAACGGTGCGGACAAGCCTTCCGGCAATTCGCGGAAGAAAACATAGCTGGGATTCTGTTCCAGCAACGGCGTCAGTTTATCGGGATTGTTTTCTGCCCATTGCTTGATGCCCTGCATCGATGCTTCTTCCAGCTTGAGTTCGCCCATCTCCACCAGCTTCCTGCCGATGGAGACATAGGGATAACCGTTCTGCTCGGCGTAACCCACTTTCACTTGCGAACCATCCGCCAATTCAATACGCCCAGAACCCTGTATCTGCAAGAAGAACAGCTCGACCGCATTCTCTACCCAAAATAATTCGCGCCCCTTGAGCGCACTGGTACCGGCATCGATCTCGGCACGATTGCTATAAGGCACGACGCGCTTGCCTTGCAGGCGGCCGCGCAGGCGCAGATCCTTCAGTTGCGGATAGGCCTCGCCCAGATCAATGGTAAGCAAATCATCCGGCGCGGCATACAGCGGATAGCGAAAACGTTGGGTCTCGACGCGGCTGCCATGGAGCAGCGGCTCGTAATAACCGGTAATCATGCCCTGCTCGCTGCCATCCGGGTTAAACACCTGATAGGGCGTAAACCATTCTTCATAAAATGCGCGCAGAGTGGCGCTGTCATCCGGCAATATTTCCGCCCGAGCGCACACCTCGTCCCATTGCGGCTTAGCTTTTAACCCACGGCAACTTTGCAAAAAAGCGGGTTTAGTGGGAATCAGGTCGAGCGTTTGCCAGTCGGGCAGCATCTCCCATTTGCTCACCGCAAACGCCGGGGCGGGAGGCAATACAACTGGCGGCTGTGTTATATCTGGAGAGGGCGATTTGGATGACGTGGTACAGGCAGCGAGCAGCAACACCAGCCCCAACGCCAACCATATTTTATTTATTTCAAACATCTGTTCCTTCCTTTTGCAATTCAATCAAGCGGAACCAACCGCCCGCCAGCGCAGGCTGGTCGGACAATACCCGCAACCCCGGCATCTTTTCCAGCACATCCTCAAACACCACATCCAGCCGCGTCGCCAATTGCCCGATCAGCGGAGTCAGACCGCGCCGCAACCAGGCACGTTCCCCGCGCCGCAGAAACTTGTCGAACAACAGTATACGCCCGCCCGGTTTCAGCACGCGCGCCGCCTCCGCCAGACAACGCTGCGGCTGCGGCACCACCGCCACGATCAAATGCAGCACCACATAATCAAAACTGCCCGAAGTAAACGGCAAGGCCATGCTGTCGCCGCGCACCCGCTGCATGTGCAAGCCGCCCGCCCTTGGCATCGAGCGCGCCAGCATCGCGCCGGTCAAATCAAGCGCCGTGTACTCGTGACATGGCGGCAAAAAAGGAAAATCCAGCCCGGTGCCCGCGCCGCTGAGCAACACCTGCGCCTTGCCGGATCGCGGCAGACGGGACAGGCTGCGTTGCCGGGCATCATGGGTCGCACGCCCCAAGAATATATCGTAGAACGGAGCGATGAAGCGATAGCTGGTTTTGAGTGACATTGACTAGAAAAACAGTTGGCCGCAGGGTTCACAGAGTAAAACAATTACTCGCCGTTAATGGCAATCTAATATCAATCGAGTCTGACCCTATTGATCTTTGCGCCGCCTAACGTAAAGTTGAGCGGCGCGCCGCTTTTGGCGCGTCCCGCTTGACTGCCGGGGCTGCGGTGCGTCGTTTCGCAGTCCGTGAGATAAATTCAATTTTGAGTGTACACCCTACAGCGTCGGCATATTTTTTGAGTGATGTCATGGAAGGAGCATGCTTGCCAGCGCCTTCAAGCCGTGAAACGGCACTCTTAGTAGTGCCCATGCGGTCAGCGACTGCTTCTTGTGTAAGACCCGCACGCGACCGCGCGGATAGCATTTCGTGCGCGAGCGCATACTCGACTTCAAGGGCATCATAGGCTTCGCGAAAACCACGACGTTTCGATGCCTTTTCAAGAAAAGCCTTTTGATTGTGCGGCACAGGGTCATATTTAAGATCAGTCATTTTGAATCTCCTTCATTCGCTTGCGAGCAAGTTTGATTTCCGGTGCTGGTGTTTCCTGCGATTTCTTAATGAAAGCGTGCAGTATCACCACACGCTGCCCGACCAGAAAGCAGTAGAACTGCTCTTCCAATACCCGATTTACCGCGCGGGCGTAATTCAAACAATCCGCCACCAAAGGCACGAGAGTGCGGCAAGCGCAAGTTCGGGCCGTACTCAATAAGAAGTTCGACAATTCTTGCATAGTCTGCGACAACATCCACAGGCCAAGCTTCGACCGCAGCCTGCACTTTGCATGAAAGTATTCAACGGAATATGCCATGCCAGAAGGTTAGCAAACATGCTAACTATAGTCAATGCTAGGAATGCTTAGATTTTTGACGCCCAACGTTCAAGCTCAGGGGCGCGCCGCTTGCGGCGCGTCCCGCTGGAGCGAAGTGTTAGGCTGGTAGTCGTTACCTTGCACCCGCGCCGCCATATGCTGACAAGCCCAATAAAAAGCCGATGTAGTAGAAGAAAAAACCGGTATTTGGTCGGCCAATAATTTGGATATTCGAAAGGAACTCTACCCCGAACAAAGACAGGAACCACGAAATTATGTTGGCAATAAGCGCATACGGGAAAATAAACCCATGCCAGATGCCACTAAAAAACCCGTAGGGGTCTGAGTAAGCCTCTTGCGTGTAATGCGTTGCGCAACCACTAAACAACAAGAGCGTGATAACGAGGAATAGATAGCGCTGCCGCTGAATGAACAGTCTCATGACTGTCATTTTTCGACTTG
Source organism: Gallionellaceae bacterium (assembly GCA_009885195.1). Lineage (GTDB taxonomy): Bacteria > Pseudomonadota > Gammaproteobacteria > Burkholderiales > Gallionellaceae > Nitrotoga. The sequence continues at coordinate 959 of VFLG01000039.1, read as the reverse complement.
AGAAGTGAATTGGGACTGGGCTATCACCGATGTTTTTCATAGCACTCGGAACCCTTGGCACGCATGCAGCAGATATAACTCCACTCTCCGTTGCCACTTAAGTTTTTAGACGATGCAAAGCCGTGAGCTAGGCTGCCACACTGTGAGAGCCCTTGAGCTTGGCCCAGATACTCCTCTGTTTCACTCGGATAATAGAAATATACGTTGTAGCTGGCCTTCTCTATCTCTCTGCATGAAAAGTCCGAGTATTCTCGGCATTCGTCACTACAGCCAGATAAGGTGGCTATTATCAACAGGCTCAATGTCGTTCTTGTTCGCATGGTTTCGATTCCGCCTAACGTGAAGTAGACCCCAATAAAAGACCTAATCTTTTATCAGGGCAGGTGGCTATTCTAGCCATTAAAAATAAAACTTGATTCATATCAATCAGAAGCGTAATTTAGCACACCTTGATTAAAAATAATGCACCCCTGAAACGCACCACATATGGCTGCAACCTCTGATACACCACATCCACCCAAACTGCTCGATCAAGTAGTGGCTCATCTGCGCGTGAAGCACTACAGTATCCGCACCGAACAAACCTACGTGAATTGGATTAACGCTATATCTTCTTTCACGGCAAGCGGCATCCGCAGGGGATGAGGCGCGGGATGTGGAAGCATTTTTATCGCATCTTGCCACTGAGGCATTCCACTTTCACCCACCTTAGAAAAAGCAGTTAGCCACAGAGATCACAGAGAAAAAACAAACGGTTGTAACACGGGAGCGATTCCAATGCTGTTCACTTTAGCCGTTCGTGGTGATGCTTCGACAAACTCAGCACAGGGTACGCCAAGCGTATCGAACCACTTGATGCATGCCCTTCGATACCTCAGGGCGAACGGCCAACTATTTAATGGCTCGTTCCTACAGATTTAGGAAAAAAATAATGGCCATAAAATCCACCATCTTCAAAG
>VFLG01000041.1 GCA_009885195.1 Gallionellaceae bacterium | reverse complement strand
CTACGACCAGATCGACGCGGCCCCTGAGGAGAAGGCGCGCGGCATCACCATCAACACCACCCACGTCGAATACGAAACGGCTAACCGCCACTACGCCCACGTCGACTGCCCCGGCCACGCCGACTACATCAAAAACATGATCACCGGCGCAGCCCAGATGGACGGCGCCATCCTCGTGGTATCTGCCGCCGACGGCCCCATGCCGCAAACGCGCGAACACATCCTACTGGCACGCCAGGTCGGCGTACCCTACATCATCGTCTACATGAACAAAGCCGACATGGTGGACGACGCCGAACTGCTCGAACTGGTCGAAATGGAAATTCGCGAACTCCTGTCCAAATACGAATTCCCTGGCGACGACACCCCGATCATCATCGGCAGCGCACTCAAAGCCCTGCAAGGCGACCAATCCGAAATAGGCGAACCCTCCATCTTCCGCCTGGCCGAAGCGCTGGACACCTACATTCCTATGCCCAAGCGTGCGCTGGATGGTGCCTTCCTGATGCCGGTCGAAGACGTCTTCTCCATCTCCGGTCGCGGCACCGTGGTCACCGGACGTATCGAGCGCGGTATTGTCAAAGTCGGCGAAGAAATCGAAATCGTCGGCCTCAAGCCCACGCTCAAGACCATCTGCACCGGCGTAGAAATGTTCCGCAAGTTGCTCGACCAAGGCCAGGCAGGCGATAACGTCGGCGTCCTGCTGCGCGGCACCAAGCGCGAAGAAGTCGAGCGCGGCCAAGTGCTGTGCAAACCCGGCTCCATCAAGCCGCACACCAAATTCACCGCAGAAATCTACGTCCTGAGCAAAGACGAAGGCGGCCGCCACACCCCGTTCTTCCAGGGTTATCGCCCGCAGTTCTATTTCCGCACCACAGACGTAACCGGTGCGGTCGAACTGCCAGCGGGTACCGAAATGGTCATGCCGGGCGACAACGTATCGGTGACGGTGGCGCTGATTGCCCCGGTGGCGATGGAAGAAGGTCTGCGCTTTGCGATACGCGAAGGTGGCCGTACCGTCGGCGCGGGTGTGGTGGCGAAGATTATCGAGTAACAAGCCGGTAGCCGGTAGCCAAGCTGGTTTTGCTACACGCTACCAGCTACAAGCTGTTTTTTTGTTTGCAAAGAATATTGAGTAAGACTACAATGCGCGCCCTCGCGTGGTTCCGTCCACGCGATTTCGTTCTTTAATTCGCAGCCATTGCCGCTATCATTGTGCAGGGCTGTAAAAGGTAAGTGAGAGTTATGAAAAGCCAGAACATCCGCATTCGCCTTAAAGCGTTTGATTATCGTTTGATCGATCAGTCCGCGCTACGTATCGTGGACACTGCGAAGCGTACCGGCGCCGTGGTAAAAGGGCCGATTCCACTGCCTACCAAGATTGAGCGTTTTGACATATTGCGTTCTCCGCACGTCAACAAGACGTCGCGCGATCAGTTCGAGATTCGCACGCATTTGCGCATGATGGACATTATTGATCCCACCGAGAAAACCGTGGATGCGCTGATGAAGTTGGATTTGCCTGCGGGCGTGGATGTGGTAATTAAATTGCAGTAGAAAAAAGCGGGTAGCGGGTAGCAAAAGCTACCAGCTACAGGCTACTAGCTACTAGCTAAACAGATCGGCTAACCAATTGAAGTTAGCCCCTTAACAAGAGGAAATAAAATGAGCTTAGGACTCGTCGGTCGCAAGATTGGCATGACCCGCATTTTTACCGACGATGGTGTATCGTTGCCGGTGACTGTGTTGGACGTGTCCAACAATCGCGTTACCCAAATCAAATCCGCTGACACGGACGGCTACTCTGCGGTGCAGGTGGCCTTCGGCACGCGCCGTCCCAGCCGCGTCACCAAGGCAGCGGCAGGTCATTTCGCCAAAGCGGGCGTGGAAGCGGGTAGCGTGTTAAAAGAATTCACGGCTACACCGGAACAGTTGAGCAGCCTGCAGGCTGGCGGCACTGTGGGTGTGGATATATTCAAGGTTGGTCAGAAGGTGGATGTGACCGGTGTGACCATAGGTAAGGGTTATGCTGGCACGATTAAACGCCATCACTTTAAATCTGGCCGCGCCTCGCACGGCAACTCCAAATCGCATAACGTACCCGGTTCAATCGGCATGGCGCAGGATCCGGGTCGCGTATTTCCGGGCAAGCGCATGACCGGCCACTTGGGTGACGTGCAACGCACCGTGCAAAATCTGGAAATCGTCCGCATCGATGCTGCACGCCAGTTGTTGCTGGTGAAGGGTGCCATTCCGGGTGCCAAGGGCGGTGATGTGGTTGTGCGTCCAGCAGTGAAGGCGGGGGCATAATGGAACTTAAAGTCATTAACGACAAAGGTCAATCAACCGCCAGCATCTCTGCATCCGATGACCTGTTCGGCCGCGAATACAATGAAGCACTGATCCACCAAGTGGTGATTGCCTATCAGGCTAACGCGCGTTCCGGCAATAGCAAACAAAAAGGCCGTAGTGAAATCGCCAAGAGCACACGCAAGCCGTGGGCGCAAAAAGGCACTGGCCGTGCCCGCGCCGGTATGGCGTCCAGCCCGTTGTGGCGCGGCGGCGGCAAGATTTTCCCGAACAGCCCGGATGAAAACTTCAGCCAGAAGGTCAATCGCAAGATGTACCGCGCAGGCCTGGCTTCCATTTTTTCGCAGTTGGTGCGTGAAAATCGCCTGACGGTGGTGGACAATCTGACTTTGGCAGAACCCAAGACCAAGCTGTTGGCGCAAAAAATGAAAGGCATGGGTCTGGATTCAGGCCGTGTGCTGATTATTACCGATAGCATAGACGAGAACCTGTATCTGTCTTCGCGCAATCTGCCCAACGTGTTGGTGTTGGAAGCTCATCAAGCTGACCCGGTTAGTCTGGTGCGCTTTCCCAAGGTGCTGGTGACACGCGATGCGATGTCGAAAATTGAGGAGATACTGGCATGAGCGCCCAAAAAATTAATGACCAGAAAATTAATGCCCGGCAATTCAGTCAGGAGCGTTTGATGAATATCTTGCTTGCTCCGCAAATCTCGGAAAAGGCGACCTACGTTACCGAAAAAAATGATCAAGTAATTTTCCGTGTGACGACAGACGCCACCAAGCCAGAAATCAAGGCGGCGGTCGAATTGATGTTCAAGGTGAATGTTGAAAACGTGCAAGTTGCCTGCGTCAAAGGCAAGCAAAAGCGTTTCGGTGCGATCAATGGGCGGCGCAAGGACTGGAAGAAGGCGTATGTCTGTCTCGCGCCTGGGCAGGAAATCAATTTTGCTGCTGGCGAGCAAGGATAAATCATGGCACTGATAAAACTTAAACCAACTTCTCCCGGGCGACGCGCGGTTGTGCGCGTGGTTAATCCCGATCTGCATAAGGGCAAGCCCCATGCAGCGTTAGTGGAAAAGAAAAACAGGACGGCTGGCCGTAACCACAACGGGCACATTACTGTGCGGCACATGGGTGGCGGCCATAAGAAAAATTACCGTATCGTTGATTTCAAGCGCGACAAGGACGGTATTCCGGCTACGGTTGAGCATCTGGAATACGATCCGAACCGCACGGCCCATCTGGCCTTGTTGTGCTATGCCGATGGCGAACGCCGTTACATCATTGCCCCCAAGGGCGTGGCGGTGGGCGCGCAATTGGTGAGCGGCCCGGAAGCGCCGATCAAGGCGGGCAATGCCTTGCCGCTGCGCAACATTCCGGTGGGTTCGACCATACATTGCATTGAAATGTTGCCTGGCAAAGGTGCGCAGTTGTCGCGCTCTGCGGGTACTTCAGTGCAGCTGTTGGCGCGCGAGGGCGCTTATGCTCAGCTGCGTTTACGGTCTGGCGAAATTCGCAAGGTGCACGTGGATTGCAAAGCGACGATAGGCGAAGTAGGAAATGCCGAGCACAGCTTGCGCTCTATTGGCAAAGCTGGTGCGATGCGTTGGCGTGGTGTTCGCCCAACAGTGCGCGGCGTAGCCATGAATCCGGTGGATCACCCGCACGGTGGTGGCGAAGGAAAGACTGCCGCCGGCCGCAATCCAGTCAGTCCATGGGGTGTGCCGGCCAAGGGCTTCCGTACACGCCGTAACAAGCGCACCAGCGGCATGATCGTTCGTCGTCGCTTTAAGGTTTAAGGGGTAAAAATATGGCACGTTCCATTAAAAAAGGTCCATTCGTCGATAGTCACTTGCAAAAGAAAATTGAGACGGTACGCGCGACTAGTGACAAACGCCCGGTGAAAACATGGTCGCGTCGCTCTACCGTGTTACCGGATTTTGTCGGGCTGACTATTGCGGTACATAACGGCAAGCAACACATCCCGGTGTACATCTCCGAAAACATGGTGGGGCACAAGCTGGGAGAATTCTCGCTGACCCGCACTTTCAAGGGGCACGCTGCGGATCGCAAAGCAGTGGTCAAGAAATAAGGGGATATAGATGAGTACAACAGCAATAGTAAAAGGTGTTCGCCTGTCAGCCCAAAAGGGCCGGCTGGTGGCGGATCAAATCCGTGGCCTGCCGGTGGACAAAGCCTTGAACATCCTGGCGTTCAGCCCGAAAAAAGGCGCGGTGATTATCAAGAAGGGTTTGGAATCGGCGATAGCCAATGCCGAACACAATGATGGCGCTGATATTGACGAGCTGAAAGTGACCACCATCTATGTGGACAAGGGTGCTTCGCTTAAGCGCATGAGGGCTCGCGCCAAAGGTCGTGGCAACAGCATCGAAAAGCAAACCTGCCACATTACGATTATCGTCGGGAGCTAAAAATATGGGACAGAAAATTCATCCGGTCGGTTTCCGATTGAGCGTGCAAAAGAACTGGTCTTCCAAGTGGTATGCCAACAGCAAGAATTTTTCCGGTATGTTGCTCAAAGATATCGAGGTTCGGGATTACCTGAAGAAGAAATTGTTCGGCGCAGGCGTTTCAAAGATCATTATTGAACGCCCGGCAAAAAACGCCAAGATAACGATATACACCGCACGTCCCGGCGTGGTGATCGGCAAGAAGGGTGAGGATATCGAATCCATGCGTGCCGAATTGAGGAAGCGCATGGGTTTGCCTGATGTCGCGTTGAACATTGAAGAAGTTCGCAAGCCGGAAGTGGATGCCCAGTTGATTGCGGAAAGCATCACTTCGCAGCTGGAAAAGCGCATCATGTTCCGCCGTGCCATGAAACGCGCCATGCAAAACGCTATGCGCCTGGGTGCGCTAGGCATCAAGATTATGAGTGCGGGCCGATTAAACGGTATTGAAATCGCGCGCACTGAATGGTATCGCGAAGGCCGTGTGCCATTGCATACCCTGCGTGCCAACATCGACTATGGTACCGCCGAAGCAAAAACCACCTATGGCATCATCGGTGTCAAGGTATGGGTGTACAAGGGTGATCTCACCGAATCAGAAGACGTGTCCGCGCCAGTAGCGGCTGAACCGGAAAAGCGCGTAAGAAAATCGGGGGCAAAACATGCTACAGCCAGCTAGAAGGAAATATCGCAAGGAGCAAAAAGGCCGTAACACTGGCATTGCGACGCGCGGCAATAAAGTCAGTTTCGGTGAATTTGGCCTCAAGGCTGTTGCGCGTGGCCGTCTGACAGCGCGCCAGATTGAAGCGGCACGCCGTGCTATGACCCGCCACATTAAACGCGGCGGGCGTATCTGGATTCGCATTTTCCCGGACAAGCCCATTTCACAGAAGCCTGCCGAAGTGCGTATGGGTAACGGCAAGGGTAATCCGGAATATTACGTTGCCGAAATTCAGCCTGGCAAGATGCTATATGAAATGGATGGCGTGGATGAAGTGATAGCGCGCGAGGCGTTCCGTCTGGCTTCCGCCAAATTGCCTATCGCCACCACATTCGTAATTAGACAGGTAGGGGCGTAACCATGAAGTCGAGTGAATTGAGAGTGAAATCCGCAGCGGATCTGGAGAAAGAGTTGCTTTCCCTGACCAAGGCACAATTTGGCTTGCGTATGCAGGTGGCGACCCAGCAGTTGAACAATAATAGCCAGCTGCTCAAGGTGCGCCGGGACATTGCCCGCGTAAAAACCATATTGACAGAGAAGGGTGCGCAGCAATGAGCGAAACAAATGTAAAACGTACGCTGACCGGCACGGTGGTGAGTGACAAGATGGACAAGACCGTTACTGTGCTGGTTGAGCGCAAGACCAAGCATCCGTTGTTGGGAAAAGTTCTACGCGTGTCGAAAAAATATCACGCGCACGATGAGAACAATGAGTTTCATGAGGGTGATTTGGTTTCCATTGAAGAGTGTCGCCCGATAGCCAAGACCAAGAGCTGGCGCGTGACCAAGCTGGTGGAGAAGGCTCACGCGGTTTAAAACTATCAATATAATTGCAATTGGCGCTTGCGCATGTTGCCCGGTTTCAATATAATGTGTGGCTTCGTTTCACCGTCGCAAGCGGCGGACTAATTCGTTTTACCGCCGTATGCGGCGGCCTGACCCGAACGGGTTCCAAAACTAGCCGCCATAATGCGGATAAAGTTGGAGATAAAATAAAATGATACAAATGCAAACTGTTTTGAGTGTTGCCGACAATACCGGTGCCCGCACTGTTATGTGCATTAAGGTGCTCGGCGGCTCCAGGCGTCGTTATGCGGGAATTGGCGACGTTATTAAAGTCAGTATCAGAGATGCTGCTCCCCGTTCCCGGGTAAAAAAGGGCGAGGTGCATAGCGCGGTGGTGGTTCGCACTGCCAAGGGCGTGCGCCGTCCAGATGGTTCGCTGATCAAGTTTGACGGTAATGCAGCAGTGCTATTGAACAACAAGCTGGAGCCGATCGGAACCCGTATTTTTGGCCCGGTAACGCGTGAATTGCGTACCGAGCGCTTCATGAAAATCGTCTCGCTGGCTCCCGAAGTGCTGTAAAGGAAGAATCATGCGCAAGATTAAAAAAAATGATGATGTCATCGTCATCGCTGGCAAAGACAAGGGCAACCGCGGCAATGTGCTGCGTGTGCTGGGTGACCGTTTGTTGGTGAGTGGCATCAACAAAGTCAAAAAGCACCAGAAGCCGAACCCGGTAAAGGGCACGACCGGCGGTATAGTGGCGATAGAAATGTCCATCCACGCCTCCAATGTGGCTATTTACAATGGGTCGGCAAAGAAGGCTGACCGTGTTGGTATTAAAACGCTGGAAGATGGCCGCAAAGTGCGCATCTTCAGATCCAGCGGCGAAGTGATTGACGCGTAAAAAAGGATAGAATCATGGCTCGTTTGTTTGACTATTACAAAGGCACGGTAGCCCCGGAACTGATGAAAAAGTTTGGCTACAAGTCCATTATGGAAGTGCCGCGCATCGAAAAAATCACCCTGAACATGGGTGTGGGCGAAGCGGTGGCCGACAAGAAGGTGATGGAACACGCCGTGGGCGATATGCTGAAAATCGCAGGCCAGAAGCCGGTGGTGACCAAGTCCAAGAAATCTATTGCGGGTTTTAAAATTCGTGAGAACTACCCGGTGGGTTGCAAGGTAACGCTGCGCAAGGCGCGCATGTATGAATTCCTGGATCGCTTGGTGACGGTGGCCATCCCGCGTATTCGCGATTTTCGCGGCATTTCCGGCAAGGCATTCGATGGTCGTGGCAATTACAACATGGGCATCAAGGAGCAGATCATTTTTCCGGAAATCGAGTACGATAAAATTGATGCGTTGCGCGGCATGAACATTACCATCACCACCAGCGCGAAGAACGATGAAGAGGCGCGAGCCCTTCTGTTGGCATTCAAATTTCCTTTGAAGAACTGAGGGCAAAATGGCTAGAGCATCCGTCATTAACCGCGAGTTAAAGCGTCGCGATACAGTAAAGAAGTACGCCGCCAAGCGTGTCGAATTATGGGCGATTATTGCCAACATCAAGTTGAGCGATGAAGATCGTTACATGGCGCGTCAAAAGCTGCAGGCGTTGCCGCGAGATTCAAGCCCGGTGCGTTTGCGCAACCGTTGTGCGTTGACTGGGCGTCCGCGCGGCGTATTCAGTAAGTTTGGTCTGGGTCGCACCAAGTTGCGTGAATACGCGATGAAGGGCGAAATTCCTGGCGTAATCAAGGCTAGCTGGTAAGGGTGAATTTATGAGTATGAGTGATCCGATCTCCGACATGCTGACGCGCATTAGAAATGCGCAGATGGCGGAAAAAGTAACTGTCAATATGCCTTCTTCCAAGCTCAAGGTGGCGATCGCCAAGGTGCTGCAGGATGAAGGTTATGTGGAAGGTTTTAATATTTCCAGCAGCGATGGCAAGCCCGTGCTGGAGATCGGCCTGAAGTATTACGCCGGTCGCCCGGTAATCGAAAAGATTCAGCGCGTCAGTCGTCCTGGTCTGCGTATATATAAGTGCTGTGAAGATATTCCCAAGGTGATGAATGGCTTGGGCGTCGCCATCGTGTCCACTTCCAAGGGGTTGATGACTGATCGCAAAGCCCGCGCTAATGGGATTGGCGGCGAAGTGTTGTGCATCGTCGCGTAACGGGGTAATTATGTCTAGAGTCGGTAAAAATCCTATCGTGTTGCCTGCTGGTGTTGAAGTGACGCTGGCAGCCAACCAAGTTTCGGTCAAGGGGCCGTTGGGCACGCTCAAGCAATCTTTGAGCGGTGATGTCACTGTGCAGCGTGAGGGTGAGCATCTTCAGTGCAAGGCTGCCAATGATTCCATGCAAGCGAATGCCATGTCCGGCACCATACGCGCGTTGATTGCCAATATGGTGCAAGGTGTGAGCAAGGGTTTCGAGCGCAAGCTGCTTCTGGTTGGCGTGGGATATCGCGCGAGTGCTGCTGGTGATACGCTGAACCTGACTCTCGGCTTCTCTCATCCGGTGGCCTACAAGATGCCGGTTGGTGTAACAGTAGCCACGCCGACCCAGACGGAAGTTGTGCTGAAGAGTTCGAACAAGCAGCAGGTTGGGCAGGTCGCCGCCGAGATTCGTGCGTTCCGTTCACCGGAGCCCTATAAAGGCAAAGGGGTGCGTTACGCCGATGAGGTGGTGATACTGAAAGAAACCAAGAAAAAATAATCGAGGCGGATATGTTTATCAAGAATGAAGCGCGTCAGCGTAGAGCACGCAAAACCCGTGCAAGAATAGCTGAGCAAAAAACAGCACGATTGGCGGTAAGCCGCAGCAACCTGCATATCTATGCCCAGATCATTTCGGCAGACGGCAGCAAGGTTCTGGCCAGTGCTTCCACGCTGGAGGTGGAAGTGCGCAAGGATTTGGCCAATGGCGGAAATATCGCCGCCGCCGTGCTGGTAGGTAAGCGCATAGCTGAAAAAGCCAAGAGCGCAGGTATTGCCGAGGTCGCATTCGACCGTTCCGGTTACAAATACCATGGTCGCGTTAAAGCGCTTGCTGATGCAGCGCGCGAACATGGTTTGAAATTCTAGTGGGGTGAATGATGGCTAAGGCACAAGGAAGAGGGCAGCAACCGGAAGACAAAGGTGATGGCCTTATCGAAAAGATGATTTCCATTAATCGCGTGACCAAGGTAGTGAAGGGTGGCCGCATTATGGGTTTTGCCGCGCTGACCGTGGTTGGCGATGGTGATGGTCGCATCGGCATGGGTAAGGGAAAGTCCAAGGAAGTGCCGGTAGCCGTGCAGAAATCTATGGATGAAGCGCGCCGCAAGATGATTAAGGTCAGCCTGAAGAACGGCACACTGCACCATACCGTGATTGGCCGTCACGGAGCGGCCAAGGTGTACATGCAGCCGGCATCAGAAGGTACCGGAATTATTGCCGGTGGTGCAATGCGTGCGGTATTTGAGGCGGTGGGCGTGCATAACATCCTGGCCAAGTGCATCGGCTCGAGCAATCCCTATAACGTGGTGCGTGCAACCTTGAACGGACTGCAAGCGCTTAATTCTCCGGCTGACATTGCCGCCAAGCGCGGTAAGAGCGTAGAAGAAATTCAGGAGTAAAAATATGGTATCGGCTAAAAAACCCAAAGCAACACCGGGAAAAATAAAAGTGACGCAGGTTAAAAGCGTGATTGGCACCAAGGAATCGCACCGCGCGTGTGTGCGCGGCTTGGGCTTGCGTCGCCTGAACCATACTGTAGAAGTGGAAGATACGCCGGCTGTGCGCGGCATGATTAACAAAGTGTATTACCTGGTTAAGTGCGAGGCGTAAATGCAACTCAATAAAATCAAACCTGCAGCAGGTTCCACTCACGCCAAGCGTCGCGTTGGGCGTGGTATCGGTTGCGGGCTGGGCAAGACTTGCGGGCGCGGCCATAAAGGACAGAAATCCCGTTCTGGCGGTTTTCATAAAGTCGGTTTTGAAGGCGGTCAGATGCCGCTGCAACGCCGTCTGCCGAAGCGCGGTTTTGTTTCCTTGACGCGCTATGACAACGCTCAAGTGCGCTTGTCCGACCTGGAAAAAATGCCGGTTGATGTGATTGATTTGCTGGCACTGAAGCAGGCTGGGGTAATACCTCCGGCGGCATTAACTGCCAAGGTTATTTTGTCTGGCGAGTTGAAGCGCGCGGTTAAGCTGCAAGGCCTGCTGCTCACCAAAGGTGCGCGTATTGCGGTCGAGGCTGCCGGCGGCAGTGTCGCAGAATAATAATTCAAGGACCAGCCCTGTGGATGCAGTAGCCAAAAATAAAGTGACTAAGGGTAAATATGGCGACCTTGGCCGCCGCCTGTGGTTTCTGCTAGGCGCGTTGGTTGTATACCGCATCGGCGCGCATATCCCGGTGCCGGGCATAGACCCGGTCGTGTTGGCGGATCTGTTCGATTCAAACAAGAGCGGCATCCTCGGCATGTTCAATATGTTCTCGGGCGGCGCGCTGTCGCGCTTCACGATTTTGGCATTGGGCATCATGCCGTATATTTCTGCTTCCATCATTATGCAGTTGGCGACGCATGCCGTGCCGCATCTGGAGGCGTTGAAAAAAGAAGGTGACGCGGGGCGTCGTAAAATTACCCAGTACACGCGCTATGGCACACTGGTATTGGCGCTGTTCCAGTCGTATGGCATGGCGGTGGCGTTGCAGTCGCAAGCCGGGCTGGTGTTGCACCCCGGCGCGATGTTTCAGTTAACAACCGTGATCACCCTGGTGTCCGGCACAATGTTCCTGATGTGGCTGGGTGAGCAAATTACCGAGCGGGGATTGGGTAACGGCATCTCGCTCATTATTTTTGCGGGCATTGCCGCGGGCCTGCCCACCGCGATCGGACAAACGCTGGAGATGGCGCGCACCGGCGCATTTTCCATCCCGCTGGTGCTGCTCCTGTTTTTCGGTGCGATTGCGATAACGGCACTGGTGGTATTTGTCGAGCGCGGCCAAAGAAAAATACTGGTGAACTATGCCAAACGCCAGGTGGGCAATAAGGTATATGGTGGTCAGAGTTCTCATCTGCCATTGAAGGTAAACATGGCCGGTGTTATTCCGCCGATCTTTGCCTCAAGTATCATTTTGTTTCCGGCGACGCTGGTGGGGATGTCTGCCAGTGGGCAAGGCATGTCCTGGCTGAAGGACGTCAGCGATACGCTGTCGCCCGGCCAGCCGATGTACGTGATTTTGTATGCCGCAGCGATTATTTTCTTCTGCTTTTTCTATACGGCACTGGTGTTCAGCCCGAAAGAGACAGCAGAAAACCTGAAGAAAAGCGGCGCCTTTTTGCCCGGTATACGTCCCGGCGAGCAGACCGCGAACTATGTCGAAAAAATCATGTTGCGCCTGACCTTGGTCGGCGCGGTATATGTGACACTGGTGTGTTTGCTGCCAGAATTTTTAGTTGTTAAGTGGAACGTGCCGTTCTATTTCGGCGGCACCTCGCTCTTGATCATGGTGGTGGTGACCATGGATTTTATGGCTCAGGTGCAGTCCTATCTGATGACGCATCAGTATGAAAATTTGTTGAAGAAAGCCAATTTTAAAGGCGGGTTAACTCGCTGATGGGCAAGGAAGAGGCGATGCAAATGCAGGGGGAGGTGGTGGAATCCCTACCCAATGCGACCTTCCGCGTGAAACTGGAAAATGGCCATATCGTGTTGGGACATATCTCCGGCAAGATGCGCATGCATTACATCCGCATCCTGCCCGGTGACAAGGTGACGGTTGAGCTGACACCGTATGATTTGACCAAAGGACGCATTACCTTCCGCGCCAAGTAGGGGCGAGATTCATCGCGCCCTTGCATGAAATTTAAGGAGTAGGGGCGAGGTAAATCGCGCCCAGCATCATTTAGGAGAGGCAAATGAAAGTACAAGCATCGGTAAAAAAAGTTTGTCGTAACTGCAAGATCGTGCGGCGCAAACGTGTGGTGCGCGTGATTTGCAGCAGTGATCCGCGCCATAAGCAGCGCCAAGGCTGATAGCATCGGCTCGCGCTTGGATGGGTAGGTTTTTTGAATGCTGTTTTATTAAATAATGGGGTAGCTGCATGGCTCGTATTGCAGGAGTAAACATTCCGAATCACCAACATGCCGTAATTGCATTGACTGCGATTTATGGTGTGGGTCGCGCCCGCGCGCAAAAAATATGCGCTGCTGCCGGGGTCGGCACAGCCGCCAAGATCAAGGATCTTGCTGATACTGAGTTGGAAAAACTGCGTGACGAGGTTACCAAATTCACGGTGGAAGGTGATCTGCGTCGCGAAATATCCATGAACATCAAGCGATTGATGGACTTGGGTTGCTATCGCGGTGTGCGTCACCGCCGTGGTTTGCCGGTTCGCGGCCAGCGTACCCGCACCAATGCGCGTACCCGCAAGGGGCCGCGCAAATCTGTCGCCGGCGCAAAAAAGTAATTTAATAGAGGATTTGAGACATGGCTAAGACCAGCACGCGAGTGCGCAAGAAAGTTAAAAAGAATATCGCCGAGGGCATTGCCCATGTGCATGCCTCTTTTAACAATACCATTGTGACCATTACTGATCGCCAGGGCAATGCTCTGGCTTGGGCTACCAGTGGCAGCAATGGCTTTAAAGGTTCACGCAAGAGCACGCCGTTTGCAGCCCAGATTGCCGGAGAGACGGCGAGCAAGGCGGCGCAGGAATGTGGCGTGAAAAACCTGGAAGTGCGTATCAAAGGGCCCGGACCTGGGCGCGAATCGGCAGTGCGTGCGTTGAATGCTGCTGGCTTTAAAATAACCAGCATTTCCGACATTACCCCGGTGCCGCATAACGGTTGCCGTCCGCCGAAAAAGCGTCGTATCTAATTTTAGGAGATAGCCTTGGCTAGAAATCTTGATCCAAAGTGCCGTCAGTGCCGCCGTGAAGGCGAGAAGCTGTTTCTGAAAGGCGAAAAATGTTTTACCGACAAGTGTGCGGTAGAGCGTCGCGCCTATCCGCCCGGCCAGCACGGACAAAAGAAAAACACACGTATGTCCGATTACGGTGGCCAGTTGCGTGAAAAGCAAAAAGTGCGCCGTATCTTCGGCATGCTTGAGGGTCAGTTCCGGCTGACCTATCGTGCTGCTGAAGTGCAGCGCGGTATTACCGGGGAAAACCTGTTGCAGTTGCTGGAATCGCGCCTGGATAATGTGGCTTACCGTATGGGCTTTGGCGCATCGCGCTCTGAAGCGCGCCAAGTGGTGCGTCACAATGGCATTCTGGTGAACGGCAAGCGCGTCAACATCCCGTCCTGTCAGATTCGCCCTGGCGATGTGGTCGAGATCACCGACAAGGCCAAGGCGCAGTTACGCCTAATATCTTCCTTGAAAGCGGCCGAACAGCGCGGCTTCCCTGAATGGATTGAGGTCGATGCCAAGGCAATGAAAGGAACGTTCAAGGCCAAGCCGCAACGCTCTGAATTGCCGGCCACGATTAACGAGCATCTCATCGTTGAGTTGTATTCCAAGTAATCCACGCGGAGATTAGGTTATGCATAAGAGTGATTTTCTGAAACCCCGTATTATTGATGTGCAAAGAATTTCCGCCACGCACGCCAAAGTAGTGATGGAGCCTTTTGAGCGCGGCTATGGCCACACGCTGGGCAACGCCCTGCGCCGTATCTTGTTGTCTTCCATGCCGGGCTTTGCCCCGACCGAGGTCAAGATTGCCGGTGTGCTGCACGAGTATTCCTCAATCGACGGCGTGCAGGAAGATGTCGTGGAAATCCTGCTTAACCTGAAAGGTTTGGTGCTCAAGCTGCATAATTCCAGCGAAGCTGTGCTGACCCTGAAGAAGGCGGGCGCGGGAGTGGTTACTGCGGGCGACATCACGGTCGATGCCGACACCGAAGTGGTTAATCCTGCGCACATCATTGCCCACCTGACTGCGGGCGGCAAGTTGGATATGGAAATTAAAGTTGATCAAGGGCGCGGCTATGTTTCGGCGATTGCACGTCAAGCGCCGGGGGAAAGTCGTGCGGTGGGACATATCGCTTTGGATGCTTCGTTCAGCCCGGTGCATCGCGTAAGCTATGCCGTGGAAAGCGCGCGTGTGGAACAACGCACCGATCTGGATAAGTTAATCATGGACATTGAAACCAATGGTGCCATTGATCCGGAGGAAGCCATCCGTTATGCCGCGCGCATTTTGGTCGAGCAGTTCTCGGTATTTGCTGCTTTGGAAGGTACGCCGGCGCCGGCTGAAAAGCCGCAGACACCCAAGGTTGACCCGATGTTGTTGCGCCCGGTGGACGATTTGGAACTGACACCACGTTCTTCCAATTGCCTCAAGGCACAAAGCATCCACTATGTCGGCGACCTGATTCAGTATACTGAAAACGACCTGCTGCGCACCCCTAACCTGGGTCGCAAGTCGCTCAACGAAATTAAGCAGGTGCTGGCCGAGCATGGTTTGTCGCTGGGCATGAAACTGGAAAACTGGCCTGCGCCGGTTGAGAAGTAAGAGAGGAAATTATGCGTCACCGTTTAGGTTTAAGAAAGCTCAATCGCACCAGTAGTCATCGCTTGGCCATGCTGCGCAACATGACCGTTTCCTTGTTGCGCCATGAAGCCATCAAGACCACTCTGCCCAAGGCCAAGGAACTGCGCCGCGTGGCAGAGCCTATCCTGACACTGGGCAAGACCCCCAGCCTGGCTAACCGCCGCCTGGCGTTTGCCCGCCTGCGTGACCGCGAAATGGTCACCAAGCTGTTCGACGAACTCGGCCCGCGCTACGCGACCCGCAATGGCGGCTACTCACGCATCCTCAAGTTTGGTTTCCGCAAGGGCGACAATGCCCCTATGGCGCTGATCGAGTTGATGGATCGTCCGGTTGATTTGCAGCCTGTCGAAACATCTGACGAATAAGCGGGGCAATCTCAACTAACAAAAAAGCCGGACTTGTCCGGCTTTTTTGTTAGGCATGAAAGATACCTGCCATTATCCGAGATTGTTCATTAGCCAAAATTACGTCATTCCGGCGAAGGCCGGAATCCAGTTGATTAACAAATTACCACGTAAGTGGGGCAAAACCTTGATTTTGTCCGCTTCGCGGCATGTTTTTTATTGCTGGATTTCGGCCTACGCCGGAACGACGGCTTAATGGATTATCTGGGATTACTCCACGCGAAACATCACGCAATCCTGCGTGCCGATCTCAGCATGATTCTTGTCAACTATTCTGGCACAGATTCCGTGCTTGCCGGGAGCCAAGGTATCTATGGTGTGGCTGCCTTTTAATTGGTGCAGCACCACCGGTTTCTGATCGTCCACGTACAAATGCACATGATCCCCTTTGGGTCCCGGCGTTGCTTCATAACTGATTTCGATTTTCGAAGTCGGGCCAAATATGATGCCACCGACTGGTTTGGAAATGCTTATGGCCGCATCGGCGGCCAGTACCACCGGAACATAGAAGCTTAAAGCAAGCAATAGAGTTAGTGGGTTCAGTGCGCGCATCGTCATTCTCCATTAAGTGATAAATAAAGCCAAATATAACCGGCACGAACAATATAGCACGCTTGGAGCATATTGCTAAAGCGGGTGGGCGCGATCAATCGCGCCCCTACAGCTTTAATTAACTTGTGGGGAAATTTAGCGTAATACCTTTTTCAAATATTCGCCAGTCACACTGTCCGGGTTGGCTGCGATGTCCTTGGGCGATCCTTGCGCGATGATGCGACCGCCGCCTTCTCCGCCTTCCGGGCCGAGATCAATGACCCAGTCTGCGGTCTTGATTACATCCAGGTTGTGTTCGATGACCACCACGGTATTGCCCTGATCGCGCAGTTTGTGGATGACTTTCAGCAGTAATTCGATGTCGTGGAAATGTAAACCGGTAGTGGGTTCATCGAGAATATACAAGGTGCGTCCGGTATCACGCTTGGATAATTCCAGTGACAGCTTGACGCGCTGCGCTTCGCCGCCGGATAGTGTGGTGGCGCTTTGTCCCAGCGTAATGTAGCCCAGGCCGACATCCAACAGAGTTTGCAGTTTGCGCGCAATGAGTGGCACGGGTTTGAAAAATTCGTGCGCCTGCTCCACGGTCATATTAAGAATCTGATGGACATTCTTGCCCTTGTATAACACTTCCAGAGTCTCGCGGTTATAGCGCATGCTGTGGCATACATCGCATGGCACGTACAGGTCCGGCAGGAAGTGCATCTCGACCTTGATCACGCCGTCGCCCTGGCAGGATTCGCAGCGCCCACCCTTGACGTTAAACGAAAAGCGTCCCGGCCCGTAGCCGCGCTCGCGCGATTGCGGCACCCCGGCGAACAGCTCGCGTATGGGCGTGAACAGGCCGGTGTAGGTGGCAGGGTTGGAACGCGGAGTGCGCCCAATGGGTGATTGATCGACGTTAATCACTTTGTCGAAAAATTCCAGCCCATTTATTGCCGCGAACGGTGCCGGCTCGGCGTTGCTGCCGTACAAGTGCCGCGCGACGGCGTGATACAGCGTGTCGTTGATCAGGGTGGACTTGCCCGAACCGGACACGCCGGTAACGCATACCAGCAGACCAACAGGTAAATTCAGCGTGACTTCTTTCAGATTGTTGCCACAAGCCCTTTGAATCTGCAGCATGCGCTCAGGATCGGGGGCGAGATATTTTTTCGGTGTTGGAATGCTGCGCCGACCGCTCAGGTAATCGCCGGTCAGCGAACTCGGATTGGCACACACTTCTTGTGGCGTGCCTTGCGCGATAATCATGCCACCGTGTTCGCCGGCGCCGGGCCCCATGTCCACCACGTGGTCGGCAGTCAGGATGGCATCGGCGTCATGCTCCACCACGATTACGCTGTTACCCATGTCGCGCAGACGTTTCAGCGTCCCCAACAAGCGGTCGTTGTCGCGCTGGTGCAGGCCGATGGAAGGTTCGTCCAGCACATACATCACGCCGGTTAAGCCGGAGCCGATTTGCGAAGCCAGACGAATACGCTGTGACTCGCCGCCAGACAACGTTTCAGCCGAACGGTCCAGCGACAGATATTCCAACCCGACATTGTTGAGGAAGTTCAAACGGCTGGCGATTTCCAGTACAATTCTTTCCGCAATGGCCTGCTTGCTACCGGATAGCTGCACGTTTTGAAAGAAAGTCAGTGCCTGCTTCAAAGGTAGTGCGCTGAGTTCGAAAATGGCACGGTCGGCGACACGCACATGCCGCGCCTCCAGGCGCAAGCGCGTGCCATTGCATTCAGGACAAGTGCAGGTATTCAGATATTTCGCCAGTTCCTCGCGCACGGTGGGCGAGTCGGTTTCCTTATAGCGCCGCTCCAGATTATTAATGATGCCCTCGAAAACATGCTCACGTCGCGTGGTATTGCCGCGCTCGTTGAGATAGCGAAAGGATATTTCTTCCTTGCCGCTGCCATATAGAATGACTTGCTGGATTTTTTCCGGCAGGCTGTTGAATGGCCGTTCCAGATCAAAATCATAATGTTTGGCCAGGCTGTCCAGCATCTGATAGTAAAACTGGTTGCGCCGATCCCAGCCCTTGATTGCGCCGGAGCTTAACGATAATTGCGGAAAAGCGACAACCCGCTTGGGATCGAAGAAACTGATATTGCCCAGCCCATCGCATTTGGGGCAGGCACCCATCGGGTTGTTAAATGAAAATAAGCGGGGTTCGAGTTCAGGCAGCGAGTAGTCACAGATCGGGCAGGCGAATTTGGCCGAGAACATGTGCTCCTTCGGATGCCCGGACATAACCAGCGACTTAGCGAGCGTTGTTTGCTCGCTTAGTCGAATGGCTAGTGGTTCCATCAAAAGCTTTTCGTCGCCGCTGCCCATTTCCACCGCCACTGCCCGCCCATCGGCGTGACGCAATGCGGTCTCGAACGATTCCGCCAAGCGCTGCTTGGCGTCAGCATTCACTTTCAGGCGATCCACGACGATCTCGACCGTGTGCTTTTTGTTCTTGGCAAGCTTGGGCAGATTGTCCATCTCATACACCTTGCCATTCACGCGCAGTCGCACAAAGCCCTGCGCACGCAGCTCGTCGAACAGGTCCAGCTGCTCGCCTTTGCGCTCGACGACCAAGGGGGAAAGAATCATGATGCGTGTGCCTTCCGGCAGTTGCAGCACATGATCCACCATCTGCCCCACACTCTGCGCCTGCAACACCAGATCATGCTGCGGGCAGTAAGGGTCACCCGCGCGCGCGAACAGCAGGCGCAGATAATCGTGAATTTCCGTAACTGTGCCGACCGTAGAGCGGGGGTTATGCGACGTGGCCTTTTGCTCGATCGCGATCGCGGGTGACAGACCCTCGATCAAGTCCACATCGGGCTTTTCCATCAACTGCAAAAACTGGCGCGCATAGGCCGAAAGCGATTCCACATAACGCCGTTGCCCCTCGGCATACAAGGTGTCAAAGGCGAGTGAGGACTTACCGGAACCCGACAAACCGGTGATCACCACCAGTTGATTGCGCGGCAGGTCAAGGTTGATGTTCTTTAAATTGTGGGTGCGAGCACCGCGTATCCGTATCTGTTCCATGCAAACCAACTTGATTTAGGCGACCTGACAGTTTACGCGGTTTTGAATGCTTTCCCAACCAGATGGTGGTGAGGAAAGCAGCGGCCCGTACGTTTGCTTGCCGCGCTCATGCGCCCCCAGTAGAATCACATCTTCTCATATTGACAGAGCAATTGAAGATGCTGACCACACGATATTGCAACCACTACTCGAAGATATTGCGAATTTGTTATCCCCTAGCACGGCAAATGAGTCACTCTCACATGGGCTATAGTGAATCAAATGGTCATCCAGCATAGCCTAAGTTAGCCCGTCACTTAGGGAGTGACCGAGATTGAACAAGGCTACGCAACACCTATTCCCATCTTAACGATCCGTACAATATTTCCATCCCTGGTTCGTCTTTACAATTAGTCAGATTGTGAAACCTTTATGTGGTGAGCGACTACGGTTTGCGTGAAATCTAGTTTCCGCAGCCATCCTGCTGCGATTGCATAACAAATGCAAAAAAAGCTTTACATGCGTTATAGTTATTGTTAGGCTTTAAACCACTTTGTATGGAAACGCTCTAACCAGCCTATGATTAAAGGAAATTTTGATATTCCATTGGACTTTCTGAGCGCCAAGGCGCCGCCTTTGATCGGGGTCGATATTTGTTCGTCTTCAGTCAAGATTGTGGAATTGAGCGAATTGCCGAAGAAAGCGGGTTATACGGTCGAGCGCTATGCCATCGAACCGTTGCCCAAAGATGCCGTCAGCGATGGCAATATCAATAATTTGGAGGCCGTTGCAGAAGGGTTGCAGCGCGCCTGGAAGCGCATGGGGACGCGCATCAAGAATGTCAGCCTGGCACTCCCCGCCGCCGCCGTGATTACCAAAAAAATTCTTTTACCTGGCGGACTGCGTGAGGAAGATCTGGAATATCAGGTTGAGGCGGAAGCGAACCAGTACATTCCTTTTGCCATCGAAGAAGTCAATCTGGATTTTCAAGTGATCGGCCCCGCCCCCGGGAATGACGCGGAAGTTGAGGTGTTATTGGCCGCTTCGCGCAAAGCCAACGTGGAAGACCGTGTCGCGGCCGCACAATCGGCCGGGCTCAAGGCGGTGGTGATGGACGTGGAGACTTACGCGGCGGAGATGGCATTTGACCAGATCTGCGCCCAATTGCCGGATGGTGCCGTGGATCAGTGCGTGGCGCTGGTGGATGTGGGCGCAAACGTCATGAACCTGAATGTGCTGCGCAACGGGCAATCCGTTTATGCGCGCGATCAGCAGATAGGCGGCGGGCAATTGACACAGATGATCCAGAATGCGTTCGGTTTGTCTGCCGAAGAGGCGGAAGCGGGCAAACGCAACGGCGGATTGCCGGAAAATTATGAACACGATGTGCTGGCGCCGTTCCTCGAAAATGTGGCGAGCGAGGTAGCGCGCGCCATTCATCTGTTCTTTTCCTCGACCCAGTTCACCGAAGTAAATTACATTGTCTTGGCCGGGGGGTGCGCCGCATTGTCCGGTTTGGACGATGCGGTTGCGACGCGCACCCAGGTAAAAACGCTCATAGCCAATCCGTTTGCGCGCATGACATTGTCCGGCCGCATCAAGCCACGCCAGTTGCAAGTTGACGCGCCGTCGCTGATTATTGCCTGTGGCCTTGCGCTACGGAGGTTCGACCCTTCATGATACGCATTAATTTATTGCCGCACCGTGCTGAGAAGCGCAAGGCGCGGCAGGTACAGTTCATCGCGTTTAGCGTAATCGCCCTGATAGTGGGGGCGGTGGTGGTCGGCTTGGTGCATGTTGCCATCAGTGCGCAGATTGAATATCAAGAGCGCCGCAATCAATATCTGAGCGAGCAAATTGTTTTGCTGGACAAGCAGATTGCGGAAATTCAGCAACTGAAGGCGGAAATAGCGGCACTGGATGCGCGCAAGACGGTGGTAGAAAAACTGCAAAGCACCCGCTCGGATGTGGTGCATTTGCTGGATCAGATGCTGCGCACTTTGCCTGAAGGTGTGCATTTAAAAACGCTCAAGCAGTCCGGCAATAAAATCAACCTGGTCGGTTATACCCAGTCGAATGCGCGGGTTTCAACATTGATGCGCTCGATTGAAAGCTCTCCCTGGCTGGAATCCCCGACACTGATCCAGGTTGTCGCGACAACCGCCGGTGGGGCGCGCATGAGCGAGTTCACCCTGGATTTCAATTTGACCCCACAATTGCCGGTAACCACCGTTGCCCCGGCCAAGGCCGCCGGCACAAAAGGTTAGGTGAGCCCATGAAATTTCTGGAAGACCTGAAAAATATAAACCCCAAAGATCCGGGTGGCTGGCCTTGGCCGGTCAAGATCAGCGCATTGGTGGCGGTATTTTCCGCAGTGATAGCGGCGGGTGCGGCGCTTGACTGGATGGGCCAGTGGCAGACGTTGGGCGTTGCCGAGGAAAAAGAAGTTGCGCTGAAAACAGATTTCGAAGCCAAAAAGAGGATAGCCATCAACCTCGATACGATCAAGAAAAAGCTTACCGAAACAAAAGAGTCATTTGATTCCTTGCTCAAGCAATTGCCGAGCAAGTCGGAAATGGATGCGCTGCTGACCGATATCAACCAGGCAGGCTTGAGCCGCGGCATGCAATTTGAACTGTTTCGTCCCGGCGCGGAGGTCATAACCGGCGTGTTTGCCGAGCGGCCGATCGCCCTGAAGGTGACGGGCAACTATGACGATATGGGCAAGTTTGCCAGCGATATCGGGCAATTGCCGCGCATCGTATCGCTCAGTGATATCAGCATAGGCTCGGTGGCGGGCGGGCAACTGGTTATGGATGCAACGGCCAGGACTTACCGTTATCTGGACGAGGAAGAGCTGGCCGCGCAGAAAAAATCAGCCAAGCCGGCTGCGGGAGCGACAAAATGAGATCGGCCCGGCCAATCTTGCTGACCGCCTTGCTGCTGACCGCATGCGGCGGTGAGGAATTTCAGGATTTGCGCGATTTCGTCCAGAACGCTGGCGCCGACATGCGCGGCAAGGTGGATCCGCCCCCTGAGCTCAAGCCCTACGAGCCATTCGTTTATGATAATTCCCTGGCGCTGCCCGATCCGTTCAAGCCGCGCATGCCGGAAACCAAGGGCAGCGCAAGCGCCGGCATCAATCAACCGGATATGGGGCGGCACAGGGAGCCACTGGAAGAAGTTCCATTGGAAGGCATGAAGATGGTCGGCTATCTGTATCAGGCCAAGGTCGGACATGCTATCGTCCGCTCGCCGGACGGCAAGTTGCACCGTGTCAAGGCGGGCAATTATCTGGGCCCGAATTTCGGCAAAATTGTTTCAGTGACAGACGCCGAGATCAGAATTAAGGAACAAGTGCAAGACAGCGCCGGCGACTGGACGGAGCGCATAAGCATTTTGCTATTGACGGAATGATCGGGAGTGAAACCATGAGACTGCATACAAACTCAATTAACAACGCCATCAGGCTGGCCGCCGCAGTGTTTGCGCTTTGTGCATACACCGCCTACGCGCAGGAAAATACCGAGGTCGCTGCCGATGTGCAGGAAAGTGTCGAGGTCGCTGCCGATGCACAGGAAAACACCGCTGCCGCCGCACAAGATCCCGCCCCGCAAAATTCGGATTCACAAAACAGCATACAGTCGCTCAGCGTCAGCAGTTTGTCAGGTGGCAAGCTGGTGCTCAAGGTGGGGCTGAAAAATGCGCCCGCCAAGTCGCCTCTGAGTTTCACCATTACTACGCCACCGCGCATCGCATTTGACTTCCCCGACACAGTGAATGGCCTGGGCAAGTCCATGCAGGAATTCGGCGAAGGTGAGTTGCGCAGTGCCAACATCGTGCAGGCGGGTAAGCGCACCCGTCTGGTAGTTAACCTGAACCAAATGCTGGTGTACGACACCCGGATAGAGGGCAATAATTTGCTGATTACCTTGCAGGGCAAGGCTGCGGATGCATCCGACAGCGCCGCCGCTGTCCGCTTTGCCGAGGCACAGCCCAGCGTGCAGAAATACGGCCTGCGCGACATTGATTTCAGCCGGGGCAAGAATGGTGAAGGGCGAGTCCAGATAGACTTGTCGGATGCCGGCGTGGGTGTGGACATCAAGCCGCAAGGCAAAAACCTGATCGTGGATTTCATCAGGACAAGTTTGCCGCGCAACCTGCAACGCAAACTCGACGTGACGGATTTCGGTACGCCGATAGAGGGCATCGATACCTTCGTCCAGGGCGACAATGTGCGCATGGTTATCCAGCCCAAGGGTTTTTGGGAGCACATAGCCTACCAGACCGACAACAAATTCATCGTGGAAGTCAAAGCAATCGCAGAAGATGCGAATAAGTTGGTGAAAGGCAGCCAAATCGGCTACGCGGGCGAAAAGCTGACCTTGAGTTTCCAGAATATAGCGGTGCGCGAAGCGTTGAATGTGATTGCCGATTTTACTAATTTGAACATGGTGATCAGCGATACCGTGAGCGGCAACCTGACCTTGCGCTTGAAGGATGTGCCGTGGGATCAGGCGCTACAGATTATTCTCGACACGCGCGGACTCGATATGCGCAAGAACGGCAACGTGATCCAGGTTGCCCCGCGCGAGGAATTGGCGGCCAAGGAGAAACTTAATCTGGCGGCCACGCAGGAAATTGCCGAGCTCGAGGTGCTACGCACCGAAAGTTTTCAGCTCAGTTATCAGAAGGGTGCCGAAGTGGCTGCCTTGCTGTCCAGCAAAGAGCAGCGCATGCTGTCCAAGCGCGGCAGCGCGGTGGTGGATGCCCGCACCAACACCGTGTTTGTGCAGGACACGCCCTCCAGCCTGGAAAGGGTACGCAGTCTGATCAAGCAGATAGACGTAGCGGTGCGCCAGGTCATGATAGAAGCGCGCTTTGTCGAGGCAAGCGACACGTTCAAACGTAATTTGGGCGGACGCCTGAGCTTTTCCGGCCCCACTAACGGCTCACTGGGTGGATTTAACGCCAACATAGGCAGCGGCAGTGGCGTGAATTTGCCCGGCTCGGTCGCTGGCGGCGG
>VFLG01000015.1 GCA_009885195.1 Gallionellaceae bacterium | reverse complement strand
TGATTGACCCTGTTTGCGCAGATTGATGTTGTCCGCGTGGGCACAAAATGTGCCCACCCTACTTGGCTTTAGCCGTTCGTGGTGAGGTATCGAACCACTTGATGCATGCCCTTCGATACCTCAGGGCGAACGGTTTGGTTCTAAGTAAACAGCATTGCCCTCAATCCCCCTTTTTAAAAGGGGGAGAGCATGTTGAGTTTTCTAATGGATTATTTGGGTTTAAGGATTGCATGAGAACACTACATTTTGTCGTATTGATATTTACCTTGTTGGCTTTGTCCGGATGCAGTGCCGTTGAAAGCAAGCGTGTTGATTACAAGTCTGGCGCAGGTAAGGTGCAGCCGCTGGACGTGCCCCCCGACCTGACTACGCCTGAAGCGGGCGACCGCTATACCATCCCGGAGAATGGCGGCGAAGCCGTGGCGGTTTATTCCGATTACAGCAAAGGTGGCACGGAGCCGCAACCCGGTGTTGCCAGCAACGTGCTGCCGGAAATAAAGACTGTGCGTCTGGAGCGCAACGGTCCGCAGCGCTGGCTGGTTGTGGCGGACCGGGCGGAGAATGTTTGGCCCGTGGTTAAGGCGTTCTGGCAGGAAAATAGTTTTACCATTCAGACCGACAACCCTGAGGCGGGTCTGATGGAAACCGATTGGCAGGAAAACCGCAGCGTTAAGGGCAAAGTGTTTGATAAAGTATATTCGTCCGACGAAAAGGATATGTACCGGACTCGTCTGGAACGCGGTAAGGATGGTAACAGCACGGAAATTTACATCAGCCATCGCGGTATGGAAGAAGTGCAGAATGCCGACAAGAACGGTTACAAGTGGCGCTCGCGCGGGCATGATCCCGAGATGGAAGCGGGCATGTTGCAGTTGTTGATGGTCAAGCTGGGCGGTGGCTCGGCAGCTCAAACCATACAAGATGCAGCCGCAGAATCCGCACAGATACCGCTTGTTGCGCCCAAGCTGCAAGAGATCGAAGGTGGCGGCAAGAGCATTTTGTTGAGCGAGCCTTTCGACAAAAGCTGGCGCAAGGTAGGTCTGGCGTTGGAGCAGGCGGGCATGGTGTCGGACGATCTGGACCGGGCTAACGGCGTGTACTTTGTGAATGTGCGTATGGAAATTGAGCAGAAAAAAAGCTTACTCGAGCGCTTGAAATTCTGGCGCAAAGAGGAAAGCGGCAAGCCTGCGCTGAGTACGGGTGTAGGGTCAGCACGCTATCAGGTGACGGTACATGAGGCTAATATGGTCAGCGAAGTGAACGCGCTCAACATGGCGGGTAGCAGAGACCAGACCTCGCAGCTTATTATCGAGTCGTTGTATAAACAGTTGATCAAATAATCGCCATAAACCATGCGTTTTGCTTCACTAGGCAGCGGCAGCGAAGGTAATGCACTGGTAGTGCAGCTTGGCGCAAGCTGTGTGCTGATGGACTGCGGATTTTCCCTGAATGAAATCGGTGCGCGTTTGGCGCGCCTCGGCCTGACTCCCGACAGCCTCAGTGGCATCGTGGTGACGCATGAACATGGCGACCACATTGCCGGGGTAGCGCGGCTCGCGCGCAAGTATTCCATTCCGGTATGGTTGACGCACGGCATGCGGCAGGCACACGGCAAAGCGCTGGCCGATTTGCCTGATGTGATTGAAATCGACCCCCATTCTCCCTTTGTTGTCGGCGAGTTACAGGTGCAGCCTTACCTGGTGCCGCATGATGCAGCGGAGCCGGTGCAGTATGTGTTCAGCGATGGGGTAAAGCGGCTGGGAGTGCTGACCGATACCGGCTGCTCAACCAAGCACATTGAGGCGATGCTGAGCGGTTGTGACGCGCTGGTGCTGGAATGCAACCATGATGTTGACATGCTGGCTAACGGCAATTACCCCTTAAGCCTGAAGCAGCGCGTGGGCGGGCGACTCGGTCATCTGAATAATGCAGATGCGGCAGCGCTGTTAGCAAGGCTGGACAACAGCCGCTTGCAGCACATCGTGGCGGCGCACTTGAGCCGCAGAAACAATACGCCGGAGTTGGCGGTCAGCGCGTTGAGCGCGGCACTTGATTGCAATGAGGAGTGGGTAGCTGTGGCCACGCAGGATGAGGGTTTGGACTGGCGCGAGATAATATAGACACGAATTGAGAAAACAAAAAAGCCGACATAAGTCGGCTTTTTTGTTACGCAACAACAGGAGCTATTACTTCTTCACCGGCTCCATCGCTACAGGAGCAGAAGCAGCTTCAACAGCAGGAGCAGCTTCAACAACAGGAGCGGCAACCGGGGCAACAACCGGAGCAGCAGGCGCTTCGGCTGGCTTTTCGCCACAAGCGGTCAGGGACAGGGCCAACAAGGCAGCAACTAGAGCAGAACGTATCATTTACTTTATCCTTCACATTAGAGTTACAAAAAAATCGGGAAATTCAACCCGCCGTAAAGAAGCTACAGCGAAGGCGCAGCATTTTAGTCAATTTCACAGAATAATGCCAGAAGATAATGCGAATTTTATATATTTTTATAAACCCAGTGTGGTAACAGTGATGCCCGAATGGGAGGCCGCCCACATTTCCTCGAATTGAGATTTGAAGGCACGGGCATGTTCCGGGTCGTTTCTGGCAAAAAGGCCATGCGGGTCGTCAAAATGGAAGCGCCGCACATAATGGGATTCATCAGCCACGGCAAAGGGCTCTGACAGGTGGTGCAAATGATTGGGTGTCTGGTAAATGTGCATATTGTGGCTGAATTGACGCAACAGCAGCGGCAGGCGCGGACAGTATTGCGTTGCTGTGCGCGTGTCGTGCGTCAGCAGGTGCAGGCGGTTGGCCGGATTGGCGAGCAGAAAATGGCGCAGGATGTCGTGTCGCGCTGCGGAATTGAAGCCAGTTTCCCCGAAATTTTTCTCAAAAATAAACAGGCTGTGTTGTGCCAAGCCGCACAGCGTATCCAGCGCGTTAATATAGTCCGTGATGCCGCTTAAAGGAGTGTGTTGCAGCTCATTATTCATGGGGTAATGGTTTTCGAGTGCTGGCGACAAATGTAATATAACCGTCTGCGTACCACTGGTAAAGCACATCAAGCGCCTCCGGCGGCAGTTCAGCCGTGGGATCAAGCTGGCGTGTATCGGCCAGGATACGCAGTGCCCGGTAGGCGTTTTTGCCGACTGTGTGTGCCACGCCATTGATGTACACCGTGCTGTTATGGCACAGCATCTGCGATTTCAGGGCCAGCGCCACGCCACGGGTTTGCAGTGCCTGTTCGAAGCGCGCGCGGCTGAACGGCTTGGCGGGCGGCTCAAAGAAAATGTGCGGCTTGGGTTCGCTGAGATAGCAGCCGATAAAATCGGCAATGTCACGTTTTCCCCATTGCACTTGTTGGATGATTTTTTCCACTTGCTGCAGCATGTCTGAGCCAATTTCGGAAGGATGCTTCTGTGCCCTGAGACCAGGGTCGGCATACATGCCATCAAGGCAAACGCGATCCTGCAAATACACCAGGAACTGTTCCGCCAATTCCTGATAGGCCGGGGTACGAAAGCCGATGGAATACGTCATGCAGTCGTCCTCGGCGATACCATTGTGGGCATAATGCGGCGGCAGATAGAGCATGTCGCCTGGCGCCAGCACCCAATCGTGTTCGGGTTCGAAGTGCTGCAGAATTTTCAGCGGCGCGCCTTCGACCAGGGTGCGATCCCGTTGCGCAGAAATCTGCCAGCGCCTATGCCCGGAGCCCTGCAATAAAAATACATCATAGGAGTCAAAATGCGGGCCTACTCCTCCCCCTTTGGATGCATAGCTCACCATAAGGTCATCCAGCCGGGCATGGGGTATGAAGCTGAAATGCTTGAGCAACTCGGCTGCAGCGGGCAGAACGTGGTTGACCCCCTGCACCAGCACTGTCCACTCGCATTTGCCTAGTTTGTTGAATTGCGCAGGTTCGAACGGGCCATGCTGCAATTGCCATTGGCCGCGTCGCTGCGTCACCAATCGTGCCTGTGCGTCCTCGGCGCAGGCCATGGCAATCAATTGCTGCGGCTTGAGCAGGCCATTAAATTGCGGGAATGCTTGGCGTATCAGCAGCGGCTGCTTTTGCCAGTAATCGCGCAGGAACTTCGTTACCGTCATTCCGCCGGGAATTTGATGCTTGCTTTTCATCCGGTAATTATAGCGTTCGCCAGCGCGCCGCAAAAACTCTTTCGCACCAAATGAAATAAGTTAAAATACCGCGCAGGAGGAGTTAAACATGTTATTGCAAGTTGGAATGGAAGCGCCGCAGTTTGAACTGCCCGATGCAGACATGGAAATGTTTAGTTTAGCTTCGCTGCGCGGCCAGAAAAATATCGTTCTTTATTTTTATCCGAAAGATGATACGCCCGGCTGCACCGTGGAGGCGAACGAATTCTCAAAACGGGACGATGATTTCAAAAATTTTGATACACAAGTAATAGGAGTAAGCCGCGACGAATGCCTGAGCCACGCCGCGTTCCGCGATAAATACGGGCTTTCGGTGCTGCTGCTATCTGATACGGAATCCAGCGTTTGCAAAAAATATGGGGTGCTTTACGACAAGGAAGTGGATGGACATAAAAAGGTTTCGATCAAGCGTTCCACTTTTGTGATCGACAAGCTTGGAAAATTGCGCCATGCCCTGTACGGTGTTCAAGCTCACGGTCATGCCGATGAAATTCTTAATTTGGTAAGGGAAATGAAATGAAAATTGCAAAAGATACCGTCGTGTCACTGAGCTACGAACTGTCCGATGCCAATGGCACGCTGCTGGAAAGAACCGAGGATCCCGTCAGCTACCTACACGGCGGTTATGACGGCATTTTTCCCACAGTGGAGGAGGCGCTGCACGGCAAGGACGTGGGTGCGAAATGCGCTATTACGATAGAACCGGATGATGCATTCGGAGAGTATGAGCATGATCTGGTGCGCGTAGAGCCGCGCAATCTATTCCCTGATGAAATCGCCATCGGCATGCAGTTCGAAGGCGGTGCGGAGGGGGGGGGCGATGACGACTATTCGCTCTATACCGTGGTCGATGTTACCGACTCTGAGGTTACTGTGGACGGCAACCATCCGCTGGCTGGCAAGACGCTGGGTTTCGTGGGTGTCGTCACGGGCGTGCGCGCGGCCACTGCCGATGAATTGGCGCATGGGCACACGCATGGCGAGGGCGGGCATCTGCACTAAGAGTACCGCCCTTTAGCTAACCCAACTTTTCCTGATACCCCGCGTTCTTGACGCGGGGTAGTTCATCCAAACCTGCCAGTAATATAGTCTTCCGTTTCCTTGCGTTTGGGATTGATGAACATCTTGTCGGTGTCGCCGAACTCGATCAGATCGCCCAGGTACATGAAAGCGGTGTAGTCGGATACCCGAGCCGCCTGTTGCATGTTGTGCGTGACGATGAGGATGGTTACCTTTTCTTTTAGCTCCGTTATCAGCGCTTCAATGCTGCCGGTGGCGATCGGATCGAGCGCGGAGGTGGGTTCGTCGAACAGTACGATTTCTGGGTCAATCGCCAGTGCGCGGGCGATACACAATCGTTGCTGCTGTCCACCGGAAAGATTGAAAGCCAGGTGTTTCAACCGGTCTTTTACTTCGCTCCATAGCGCGGCACCGCGCAATGCCTCTTCCACCTTTTCGTCAAGTTCATGTTTATTGCGCATTCCGCGCACCCGCAGCCCGTAGGCTACATTTTCATAGATGGATTTCGGGAAAGGGTTGGGCTTCTGGAATACCATGCTGATGCGCATACGTACTTCCATCGGGTCAACCTGGCGCGCGATGATGTTAATGTTGTCCGGGTGCAGGACGATTTCACCTTCGTAGCGGTTGCCTGGATAAAGGTCGTGCATGCGGTTGAAACAGCGCAAGAAGGTCGATTTCCCGCAACCGGATGGACCGATCAGCGCGGTCACCTGTTTTTCGGTGATCGGCATGCTGACGTCCTTGAGCGCCTGCACCTTACCATAATAAAAACTGAGATTCTTCACCTCGGCTTTCAGTGGGGCGGCGGTGTGCTCTTGTGTGTTCGGTGTGGGCATTACGTGACTCCTACCATTTGATGTTCTTGCGGATGCGATAACGCAGAAAAATCGCCAGCGCATTCATTGCCAAAGTCATGACGATAATCACTACGCCGGTGGCGGCGGCATTGATCAGGAAAGCTTCTTCCGGGCGCGATACCCAGTTGAACATCTGGATCGGCAGCACCGTGAACGGTGCAAACAGCCACTCGAATGAGACATAAGGGGCTTCCGGGGTAAATGGCGGAGGGGGCAGAAAGGCAATAAAGGTCAGCGCGCCGATGGTAATGATCGGAGCAGTTTCGCCGATCGCGCGCGACATACCGATGATCACGCCGGTCAGAATGCCGCCCCTGGAATAAGGCAGCACATGGTCGTATATCATTTGCCAGCGTGTGGCGCCCAGCGCGTAAGCCGCCTCGCGGATTTCGCGCGGAATGGTGCGCAGCGACTCACGCGTCGCCACGATGACTATCGGCAAAATCAATAGGCCGAGGGTTAGTCCGGCGGTCAGGATGCTCTGGCCGAGACCCAGTTGATAGACGAACAATCCCAGTGCAAGCAGGCCGTAAATGATGGAGGGGACACCGGCCAGGTTGCTCACATTGATCTCGATGATGGCCGTCAGCAAGTTGCTGGGCGCGTATTCTTCGAGGTAGATCGCGGCAGCGACACCCATCGGAACGGCGACCAGCGCGGTGACCAGCATGACCAGCATGGTGCCCACCCAGGCGGACAGTATGCCGGCATGTTCCGCGCGCCGCGATGGGAAGGAGGTGAAGAACTCATAGTTGAGCCGCTCCATTCCGTCCAGCAGCAGGTCGGTGAACAGCGCCAATAAAGTAACGACACCCAGCATCATGCAGACCAGACCGACCAGCGAAAAGACGTAATCGTTGAATTTCAGGCGGCGGATCCGTGAACGGATGCTGGCTGCTTTGTGTGAGGCTGACAGATTATCCGGCATACTAATAAAGCTCCCTGTAGCGTGTCCGCACCATATGCCCCAGCACATTGAAAGCCAGCGTCATCAGAAATAGCACCAGCCCGGCAGCGAAGATGCTCTGATAGCCGATCGAGCCGTGCGGCAGGTCGCCCAGGGCAACCTGTACGATGTAGGCCGTAATAGTCGCAGCCGCCTCGGTCGGGTCGAAGGTGAAGTTGGGTTGCTGTCCGGCCGCGATGGCCACCACCATGGTTTCGCCGATGGCGCGCGACATGCCCAATATATAGGCGGCGATGATGCCCGAGATCGCGGCTGGCGTGACGACGCGCACCGCCGTCTGGAAGCGGGTGGCACCCATCGCATAGGACCCCTCGCGCAAAGACATCGGTACCGCGCGCATCGCATCTTCCGACAGCGATGAAACATAAGGCACGATCATGATGCCGATCACGATGCCCGGCCCCAGCATGTTGAAACCGGGCAAGTCCGGCATCAATGTCTGCAACAGCGGGGTGACGACCAGCAGCGCAAAATAACCGTACACCACGGTAGGCACACTGGCCAGCAGTTCCAGGAACGGCTTGACCACCTCGCGCACCTTGTGCGGCGCAAATTCGGACAGATAAATAGCGATGATGCTGCCCAGCGGGATGGCGACCAGCAGAGCGACCGCCGAAGTCACCAGAGTGCCTGCCACCAGCGGAAGAATGCCGTACTGCGGGTTTTCGAATAGCGGCGACCACTGGGTGCTGGTCAGGAATTCAAAGATCGAGACATGCTCGAAAAACGCCAACGACTCGTAAAACAGGATAACAACGATCGCCAGCGTGATCGCAACGGCAGAAAAGGCGGCCAGAAACAACACGGCTTCAATCAGCTTTTCGCGCCTGTGTACCCATGGGTTACGGGCGAATCGGGTGCTTGCGGTTTGGGTTTTCATGTCTTGCCTTGATATCCGGCCTTGGGGCTGCCGACTCGTTGCTTGAATGTGTCATTTTAGCAGATGAATATTACAAACAGACTAACCGTTTGTAATAATTCTCTCGGAAACCCGCTGAAAAAAGATTAGCCTTCGGATTCACACAAGCGCCAGTTAACCAAACGTAAAAAGAAATGCTGCCAGACTGGTAGCATTTCTTTCTCCCGCATGCAGGTTAGCTATTTGCAGCGCACTGGGTGTGAGTTACTTTGCCTTTGTGAATCAACTCGGTGCGATTTTCGGCACCCAGCCTCAGCACCCAGTGTCCAGCCTCGTCGCGATACAAGCCGCGATGATTCTTGCCCAACTCAGCCGAGCCATCCATCGTGCGGATGCGAACCGTCGCGCTCTCGGCGCTGAAACGGGCCGAGAACGATTTGCCGTTTTCGCAGGCATAGCTCACGAAAGCGTCGGGGTTGGCTTCTGCCACCGACTTTCCGTGATCGGTCGCACATCCGGCGGCCAGCAACACGGCCATGGTCGTAGCGGTCATTTTTAACAGGGACATCTCAATTCTCCTCGATATTTGATTAGCGGGTTAAACAACCCCGCATTTCTCTCACCGGATACCGGCAGTGATCAGTGCTTGCCTTCGCGTGCCAGCAGATCACTGACCAGCACACCCACTTCGGCTGTGCCACCGAAACCGGTTCCCAGCTTGCGGTTAGTCACATTCTTCAGCGCCAGCTTGTAATCTTCTGCGCCGAGCGGAATGTATTTGACCTCTTTGACCAATTCAGGCGCATTTTTCAGGTAGAACTCAACGAATTCGCGCACTTCCGGCTTATCTAAAGATTTATTGCTGACATAGATGAAGATCGGACGAGCCAGCGGCTGATAGCTGCCATTCATCACGGTTTCTACCGAAGGCAAAACAGCGGGCTTGCCGTCCTTCTCGATAATGGCGGAGGCTTTCAGCTTATTGGTGTTTGCCACATAGTAGGCATAACCGAAAAATCCCAGCGCATTAATGTCACGCGACACCCCTTGCACCAGCACGTTATCATCCTCGGAAGCGGTAAAGTCGCCACGGCTGGACTTGGACTTGCCGACGATCGCTTCAGTGAAGTAATCGAACGTCCCGGAATCCGCACCCGCGCCGAACAGCTTCAGCGGCGCATCGGGCCAGGCCGGGTTCACCTGATTCCATTTGGTGATCTTTCCTTGGGCGGCAGGCTCCCATATCTTCTTCAGTTCGGCCACGGTCATTTTTTCGGCCCAGGTATTTTTCGGGTGTATCACCACCGTCAGCGCATCGAAGGCCACCGGCAACTCGATGTACTTGACGCCATTCTGCGCGCACAGCTCCATTTCTTTTTTCAGAATCGGGCGCGATGCGTCGGAAATGTCGATGTCGCCGCGGCAGAACTTCTTGAAACCGCCGCCGGTGCCGGAAATGCCCACGGTGACCTGCACTTTGTTCTTCTTCAACTTCTGGAAATCCTCGGCCACCGCTTCGGTGATCGGATAAACCGTGCTGGAGCCATCCACGGTCACAATCGGCGTGGCGGCCTGCACGGGCAGGGAGACCGCCAGTGTGCCGCCCAGCAGGGCAGCGGCAAGCGCTTTCAGGTTGAAATTAGTCATACTTTCCTCTCAATGGTAGATTGATCTAAGTGTAATCGTTTCATCACAGCACTTGTGATGACGGAATGATAACTGCCATATATGACAGGATTGTTACACTTTGAGAAATTGTTTTGATATTTTAAGGAAGTGTTTCGCATGGCGGTCGCTCATGCGCGACATCGGCAGCGATGCCAACAAGTCTACACTCCCTCGTCCGGCGCGCGAATAATCAATCCACACAGCTGGTGGTGAAAGTCGCCAATGTCTCGTAACACTGGTATGGGTTTGGCAAGCAGAAACAAATCGCGCATTTCCAAAAATATTGAGAATATAACGACAATAAAAACGGATCTCCGAAGAGACCCGTTAGTTTTTGTGCGCTATGCGCACCATGGTGCATGGAATGCACCCCGCGCTTGCTTGCGTCAGCTTAGAACGAGTGCTTCACGCCGAGGGACAGCACGGAAGGCGATGTGCCGTAGCCAGAGTTGCTGGATGAAGCTGCGGAGCTTTGCGAAAAGCCATAGTTGATGCCCTTGCCGTTGCTGATCTTGGTGTACAGGGCATACAGCTTGGTGCGCTTGCTCAGGCCGTGATCGTAACCGACGGAGACTTGGCTCGCGCCGCTATCTTTAATCTCATTCACACCCGAACCTAGTACGCTAGCTTTGCCATAAGCAAGCTTCACTGCATCGTCGCCGATGTTCATCTTGCCGGACACATAGAACGCATTGTGACCATTCTTGTTTGCTTGCGCCGTGCCGAGGTTGTCGGTGGTCTTCTCATACACCACACCCAACTCGAAGCCTTCAGGTTTGAAACCGAAACCCAAACGGGTAGCAGACTCTTTCCCACCTGCTGCCACAGTTTCCAGTTTGTGCGACTCACGCGCCACCGAACCGTAGAACGGAGCGACATCGTACATTACCGCCAAGCTCAGGACACTATCGTTCTTGTCTGTGCTCTTGGTGTTGCTTTCTTTCAGATTAACCATCGCAATTGCAGCAGTTACGCCAGCGAATGCAGGGCTGGTGTAAGCCAGAACATTGGTCGGGCGGAGTTCAAAACCCAGATTGCTTTTGTTGCCGAGCAAGGCGCGGTTGTCGGCGATATTGTCGCCGAACACATCCAGCTTGCGGGTTGAAATCTTGTACGGTGTGTCGTGGCGACCGAACAACACGGTACCGAAGCTTGCGCTCTTCAAACCGGCAAAAGTATTACGGGTGGCGAAAATGCCGTTGTTGGCGCTACAAGCGGGAACTGTAACATCGGTGATATGGCCTGCAGGGACGGTTGTCGCAGCGCAGGAATTCGACGAGTCGTCGATGTTGATCTGTTGCTCGACCTGCCAGATTGCGGACAGACCATCGCCCAGATCTTCGGAACCCTTGAAGCCGAACCGGGACACGTTGCTCGACACAACGCGCTTACTCACGCCGCTGACCGCAGTGGCGCCATTGGCGGTAGTCGTGCCGTCGCCGGTGTTGACCATGTCATAGGACACGTCAGCCGTGCCATAAAACGAGAAGTTGGCGGTATCTGCCAAAGCCGCGAGCGGCGCAGCCAATCCCGCAGCCAACATTAGTATAAATACTTTCTTTTGCATCATTTTGACTCCTTAGTAGTGGATGTTAAAAAGCCGCCTTATGCGACCCGCGCAGATTAACCAGAGAGTGTTAAGAATTGATGAACGGGAGATGACAGATTTGTTACAAATGGGTGGTGTGACGAGGGGTATGTCAGCGACAGAAAATGACAGGATTGTTACCGTCGGTAGGGGCTGCTCATGCGCGATAGAAAACAACAGAATCGGTCTCGATGGAAAAAGCCATTGCAACAGCATTCCGTTGCCGCTCAAACCGTGTAAGATTACGCCACGATTCTTGTGGGAAACGAACGACCGATGAATAAAGAGCGCCCCAAACACCTCGCCCTGCATTTAATCAATTTGCCCTTGCCCGGCCTGGTTTCCATTCTGCACCGGGTCAGCGGCTTGCTGCTGTTTCTGCTGCTGCCGTTGTTGCTGGCCATGTTGCAATACAGCTTGCGTTCCATCGAGACTTATACCCGGTTGGTCGGGGTGTTGCAAAATCCTTTCATAAAATTAATGCTGCTTGGTCTGTTGTGGGCATTTCTGCATCATTTCTTCTCCGGCATTCGTTATCTGGCGATTGATCTGGATTATGGTGTTGGGCTGGCGCAGGCGCGTGCCAGCAGTCGCTGGGTGTTGATCACAAGTTTGAGCCTGACGGTTCTGCTGGGAGCATGGCTATGGTAGACCGCATTGTAACTGGCGCGCATTACGGCTTGACCGACTGGCTGGTGCAGCGCATTACTGCGGTGCTGATGGTGATCTACACCCTGTTCGTCGCGGGCTATGTGGTGCTGCATCCCGATCTGGGCTATGACAGATGGATCGGATTGTTCTCGAATCAGGTGATGCGCTCGTGCTCGCTGCTATTCTTGCTGGCCGTGTATTACCACGCGTGGGTCGGGGTGCGTGACATTGTGATGGATTACGTCAGACTGGCCGGTTTGCGTTTGGCCATTCATGTTCTGGTGATCGTGGCGCTGGTGCTGTATGTAATTTGGTCGGTGCAGATACTTTGGGGAATGTAGGGCGTTTCTAAAAATCCAACAACGTCGCAATACTGCGTTGCTCACAAAAAATTGCTCCTTACATATCAAACATATGCTGTGTCGCAATTTTTTGTTCGCGCCTTGTCTTGCTTAGAACTTTGGGTTTTTAGAAGCGCCCTGCTAATGGGCTTCAAAAAAATAATTCACCTGGTGGATTTGTCATTATGAAAACAACGAAACGAACTTTTGACGTGGTGATTGTGGGCGCAGGTGGCTCCGGGATGCGCGCTGCACTGGCGTTGTCGGAAGCGGGTCTGAAAGTGGCAGTATTGTCCAAGGTGTTCCCGACGCGCTCGCACACCGTGGCGGCACAGGGCGGCATCGCCGCTTCGCTGGGCAATGTCACAGAAGACAACTGGCACTGGCATATGTACGACACGGTGAAAGGCTCGGATTATCTGGGCGATCAGGACGCCATCGAGTTCATGTGCCGCGCCGCGCCGGAAGTGGTGTATGAGCTGGAACATTTCGGCATGCCGTTCGACCGGCTGGAGAGCGGCAAGATTTATCAGCGCCCGTTCGGCGGGCATATGCAGGAATTCGGCAAGACGCCGGTGGAGCGCGCCTGCGCGGCAGCCGACCGCACCGGCCATGCCTTGCTGCATACGCTGTACCAACAGAACGTGAAAGCCAATACACATTTTTTCATCGAGTGGATGGCGCTGGATCTGATTCGCGATGAAGACGGCGACGTGCTCGGCGTGACCGCGATGGAAATCGAAACCGGCGAGGTGATGATGTTTCAGGCGCGCGCCACGCTGTTCGCCACCGGCGGCGCGGGCCGCATCTTCCAATCCAGCACCAATGCCTATATCAATACCGGTGACGGGCTCGGCATGGCGGCGCGCGCCGGACTGCCGCTGGAAGACATGGAGTTCTTCCAGTTTCACCCGACCGGCGTGTATGGCGCGGGCGTGCTGATCTCCGAAGGGGTGCGCGGCGAGGGCGGTTATCTGGTCAACAAAAACGGCGAGCGCTTCATGCCGAAATACGCGCCGAACGCCAAAGACCTGGCCAGCCGCGATGTGGTGTCGCGCGCCATCACGGTGGAGATCAACGAAGGGCGGGGTTGCGGCAAAAACGGCGATCATGTGTTGCTCAAACTGGATCATCTCGGCGATGACGTGATCAGGCAACGATTGCCCGGCATCCGCGAAATCGCGCTCAAATTCGCCCACGTCGATCCGGCCAAAGACCCGATCCCGGTCGTACCCACCGCGCATTACATGATGGGCGGCATTCCCACCAACTATCACGGGCAAGTCGTCGCGCCGTACAAGACCGGCCCGGAAGAGGTCGTGCAGGGTCTGTATGCGGTGGGCGAGTGCGCCTGCGTGTCGGTGCATGGCGCGAATCGCCTGGGCTGCAATTCACTGCTCGACTTGCTGGTATTCGGGCGCGAAGCGGCGCGGCAGATTATCGAAGACTTGGAGCGCAACCCGCATCCCAAGCCCTTGCCGCACGATGCCGCGGATCGTCCGCTGGCGCGTCTGGCCAGGCTGGAAAGTCAAGAGCAGGGCGAAAGCGTACATGAGGTCGGTGCAGCGATGCGTCAAGTGATGCAGGCACATTGCGGTGTGTTCCGCTTCCCCGACATGCTCGCCCAAGGTGTGCAGAAAATCCGCGAGGTGGCCGAGCGCGTGAACAACACAGCCATTCATGACCACAGCAAGGTATTCAACACGGCGCGCGTGGAAGCGCTGGAGTTGGATAACCTGATCGAAGTGGCGCAAGCCACGATGCATGCCGCTGCGGCACGCGAGGAAAGCCGTGGCGGTCACGCGCGCGAAGATTTCCCGCAACGCGATGACGATAAATGGCTGAAGCATTCGCTGTATTTCAGCGAGGGGCACAAACTGGATTACAAACCGGTGCGGCTGAAACCGCTGACGGTGGAAAGTTTCCCGCTCAAGGCGCGGGTTTATTGATAAATAATGGACAGCAATGCCATCAGCAGATCCTCGGCAATTGTTCCCCCGTCAGCCAGTCGACGACACGACGACCACCAAGTTTGGTGGTCATCTGCACGAAACCATGCGTATCTTCCAGCACCTCACCGATGATGGCTGCCTGATGAGCCAGTGGATGAGCGCGCATCACCTCAAGTAATCGCCCGGCATCCTCCGGCGCGCAGATCGCGACCAGCTTGCCTTCGTTGGCGACATAGAGCGGATCGAGGCCCAGAAACTCGCAGGCGGCTTCCACCGGCTAATTCACCGCGATGGCGGATTCATGCAGCATCATGCCCACGCCGGATTGTTTGGCGATCTCATTGAGTGTCGTCGCCAACCCGCCGCGCGTCGGGTCGCGCAGCACACGCAGTTGACGCCGCTACCGAGCATCGCGGCGACCAGCCCATGCAACGCCGCCGTGCCGCATAATGGCAGCAGCGCCGCCAGCAGCCATGCGATCTTGCCGTGGCCGCGCTGACCCGCATTGAAGTAATGCTGAAAGAAATGGGCATAACTGCTCAGCCAGCCAGAGAGATATTTGCGCGAGGCAAGGGACTGGATTTGTTCCAGCAACAGGGCGGCAATCAGGGAAAGCAGGTTCATGGCATCAGGCAGGCATCAACGATCAATTGATGTGGAAGATAGCACACAATAGGACACCTCTAAAAATTCGTCACACCAGCCATTCGAGACTACACTTGAGGCAATGCGATTTGTAGAGAACACATAAACTGTCCACTTTTGTAGCATGTGATCTACAGTGGACCTCTCCGTCAAGACAGTCAGTTATAAACCTGTATCTTTTTCAGGGGGCAAGGTCAGCAGTTTTTCGCGTGGCCCATCGGCGACCACACGCCCGCCATCCAGCGCAATAATGCGCTGCACCATTTTAAGCATGATATGGCTGTGGGTTGTCATGATAAGCACCGCAGAACTGTCCAGAAGTTTCGGCAGACGCTCAGCCAGTATCCGCTCACTTTCAGGATCAAGTCCCAGAGTGGGCTCGTCCAGAAGTAGTATCCGAGTGTGCTGAGCAAATGCACGCGCCAGCGCCACCTTCTGGCGTTGGCCACCAGAGAGATTGTTGCCACGTTCGTCCAGACTCATCCCCAGCGACATCCGTCCACTTTTGAATTCATTTTCCAGACCTGATGCCCAGATTGCCTCACTAAACCGGTTACGATCCGTACACCCGGAAATACGCAAATTATCCTCCAGTGTTCCGGCGAATACCGCCGGATCCTGTGCCTTATATGCCATCCATTTAACACGATCAAAACGCGCAATATCATCCAATGCCAGACCGTCAATAAGAATCTGACCTGTATCTGATCGACTGAGCCCACTAAGACATCGCAACAGCGTTGATTTACCGGCACCCGGTCGTCCCAGCAAGGCAATCCGCTCACCCGGAGCAATGGCAAAGGACACGTTCTCAAGTGCCGCCGGTCG
This sequence comes from Gallionellaceae bacterium, assembly GCA_009885195.1. Classification (GTDB taxonomy): domain Bacteria; phylum Pseudomonadota; class Gammaproteobacteria; order Burkholderiales; family Gallionellaceae; genus Nitrotoga. The sequence continues at coordinate 5,891 of VFLG01000015.1, read as the reverse complement.
CCCCTCATAGTGCTTGCCAAGCCCGATAACTGAAATATTACCCGTGATATTCGGCCGGGGGGTACATTCCCGGCCCTCAACCGATTCCAGGCTGGTTTCCATTCTCGATGCGGCTCGCATGAAATCCTGCCACTTCCCGGTTACGGCAAAGAAAGAAGCAACAAGAGACATGGCACGATTCGCCAGCAAATTGCAGGCGATGAGCATGCCAACACTTAATAGCTGAGCGTGAATCAGGTAAACCCCGGCGGTCAGAATAACAATGGTTGTAACGGTCTGCATTGTTGCGGAAAGCATCCCCATGTGGTGTACCGCCAACCGTCTTTTCGTATCGAGGCTTGTCGACTGTCCCGCCAGCTCCCGCCAGCCACGCAGAAAAGCTCCCGAACCGGGGGTTGTACGAACAACATCAAGACACCCCAACGCTTCACCCATGAACGATAGTTTAAGCGTGTTTTTTTGCTCAGCTTCTTTGGATAATCTCGTTTGTCGTGCATAGAGCAGAAATCCGGCGACTGAAAAGAGAAGGACAAGAACTATGGCAGCAATCATCAAAGGCCATGAGATGAAACCAATAACTGCCAGATAAAGAAGGAGAAACGGGATATCTGCAATCGACAGCAGATAACTGGAGGAGACAAAATCACGCGACAGGGTCAGGTCGCGATAATTGGATAAAAAGCGGGGGAAACCGCCAGCTGGAAGATCAACCTGCGCAACCATTTTCGACCAAAGTTTTTCATCGCTTCGCAGCGCCAGGTCTGCACTGATTCGTTCCGTAGCCCAACTTCGCACCAGACGCATTCCAGCATCGGTGGCAAGATAAAGCCCCATCCCGAACACCAGTGCCCATAGCGTTTCAAACAACCCATTTTGGGCAATCTTGTCATAAATCAGCAGGGCGAAGAGCGGCAGCAGCAGTTGGCTGGCGTTGATAAAGAAGCTGGCGATACCGACTTCTGCCCAGGCAGCGCGCAGTTCCGGCCACAATGCCGCCAATGAAGCAAAGCCGCCTGATTTATCTCTGGTCTTCGGTATGCTCATCACGACAGCTTCGAGACTAGCTTCGTCGCCAATATTCACCTCTTCAGGCAACGGGACACCATCATCGGCCAGATACTGCCAACGCTGCTCCATTCTGTACAGCAACGTGAAACCGCTTTCAATATTCCGTAGCAACACAAGATCACCCGGAATATCAAGAACGTCACGAAGCGGTCCGGCAAAATACCGCGCAGAAAGACCAAAGCGCTCAAGCTGCACGATTTCATTTGACCAATTATCGGAGGCGACAAGACGCTTGAACGCCTTCTGCAGCTGTGCTTCGGCAGCACGGTCAGTACCGCACAGCGCAGTGACAGCTGTCAGCACCGCCTGCCTGTCCAGCTTTCCAACAGCGATGTTTGCGGGGGGGGCGCGAGAAGTGTCAGTCATCAATCGGGACTATTCACTACACAAAATTTGACAAAGCACCGCGATACTCCATTCAGGTCAAGTGCAACCAAAAACATCACTTCGCTTTATGGGCGCTTCTAAAAATTCAAAGTTCCAAGCAAGACAAGGCGCGAACAAAAAATTGCGACGCAGCATATGTTTGATATGTAAGGAGCAATTTTTTGTGAGCAACGCCGTATTGCGACGAAATTTGTATTTTTAGAAACGCCCTTATGCGACATCCCATTGTATCTGCGCTACCTGTGTCCCATTGTAAATTGTGTACGCGCCGTCAACCCCAAGCGCAAAGGAAACAGGATCCATCGACTCGCCACCTCCAAGATCAACGACAAGCGTATCGCCGCTGTCAGCCAGAATGGTCAGCACGGAAGAAGTGCCGTTATCCACCATATTCTGAATATCCTGGCTGGAAATTGTAATCTCCGTACTAACACCATCTCTGATATTCAATGTTTCAATGTAGTCCGTAACATTGGCAAGGGCCGTCAGGTCGTAAGTACCTCCCAAATCCTGCAAGACCATAGTGTCTGTATTTGCGTCGCCATAGACAAAGGATGGCAGATTGACCGGGGCTGAGGAGACATAGAAGATGTCGTCACCATCGCCGCCGTATGCGATATCTTTCCCCTGATTGGCCCATATGTGATCATTCCCGGCACGACCTTCCAAAGTGTCATCGCCCAATCCGCCAACAAGAGTGTTGGCGCCGCCATCGCCGATGAGATAGTCGTTATATATAGAGCCGGTCAAATTTTCGATACTAAAAAAGGTATCTCCAGCCGCATCTCCAGACATGAACGTCGAAAAAGTGAGTGAAGCAAAAACTCCTGAGCCAGCGTTAGCGTAACTGGCGGTGTCGCCGTTGGCGGAGTGAGTGCCGCCATTCAATATATCGCCGCCTGCACCGCCGGTGAGGATGTTGTCCTCGCCATCCTTACCATACAGGGTGTCGTTATAAATAGAGCCGGTCAAATTCTGGATGTCGATGTAGCTGTCGCCAGCGGCATGCCCAGTGTTGCCTGCCGGGTTGGCGAGCGAAGCGGTAATGCCAGCGATGGCATGTTCATAACTGGCGGTATTGTTGCCGGCTCCGCCATTCAAAATGTCACTCCCGTCCATCCCTTCCAGAATGTCGTCGCCAGCGCCGCCGGAGAGGGTATTGTTGTTGCTGTAGCCTATCAGGGTATCGTTGTAATTAGAGCCTGTCAGGTTTTCAATGTCGTTGGAAGGATAGGTGTCTCCAATCGCATCGCCGGCAATGGTAACGGCGGATCCGACCGTGAAACTGGTGGTAAGCGATGCGATGACGAATGAAGTCGCATGGGCATAGCTGACCGTGTCGCTGCCGCTGCCGCCATAGAAGTTGTCCGCCCCCCCCATGCCTTCCAGAATATCGTCGCCGGCACCGCCAGTGAGGGTATTGGTGCCGCTATCGCCGATCAGGGTATCGTTGTTGCCAGAACCTGTCAGGTTTTCAATGCCGGAGTAGGTGTCCCCAACCGCATCGCCGGCAATGATAACGATTGGGGTTCCGACCGCAAAATTGGTGGTTAGCGTAAGTGAAGCGGTGACACCTGTAGTCGCGTTGGCATAGCTGGCGGTATCGCCGATGCCGACAGTATTGGCGCCACCATCAAGGGCATCAGCACCAACTCCACCGATGAGGGTATCGTCGCCAGCATCGCCAGTGAGAGTGTCATTGCCATCACCACCGGTGAGAATGTTAGCGTTGGCGTCACCGGTCAGAGTGTCGGCATAGCTGGAACCAGTCAGGTTTTCAATGGTGGAAAGTGTGTCTGTGCCAGCGCCGCCAGTGTTTTGGGCACCAGCAAGTGCAAGCGAAACGGTGACACCTGCTCCAGAACCGGCATAGCTTGCTGTGTCGCCAGCAGCAGTGTTGCCGCCGCCTATCAATGTATCATTGCCGGCCATCCCTTCAAGGGTGTCATTACCATTTCCGCCGTTGAGAGTGTTAGCGTTGTCATCCCCGGTCAGGGTGTCGTTGCTGTTGCCACCAGTCAGGTTTTCAATGCCGGTGAGAGTGTCTGTGCCAGCGTTGACAGTGTTTTGAGCAACAAGAATCGCAAGCGAAACGGTGACTGCTCCAGAGCCTGCATAGCTGGCGGTATCGCCGATGGAGGTGTTGGTGCCGCCTATTAATGTATCATCGCCGGCGCCGCCGATGAGGGTGTCGTCGCCAGCGTCGCCGTACAGGGTGTCGTTGCCATTATTTCCGGTGAGAGTGTCATTGCCAGCACCGCCGGTGAGAATGTTAGCGTTGGCATCACCGGTCAAAGTGTCGTTAAAGTCGGAGCCAATCAGGTTTTCAATGCTGGCGAGAGTGTCTGTGCCAGCGCCACCAGTGATTTGATTAGCACCAATTACCGTAACAGTGATCCCTGCTCCAGCGCCCGCATAGCTGGCGGTGTCGCCGATACCGGTAGTGTTGGTGCTGCCTGTTAATGTATCATTGCCATCACCGCCGATGAGGGTGTCACTGCCATCACCGCCGATGAGAGTGTCATTGCCTGCACTACCAGTGAGAATGTTGGCATTGGCATCACCGGTCAGAGCGTCGTTAAAGTCGGAGCCAATCAGGTTTTCAATGCCGGTGAGCGTGTCATTGCCAGCGCCGACAGTGTTTTGAGCAACAAGAATTGCAAGCGAAACAGTGACACCCGCTCCAGAACCTGCATAGCTTGCTGTGTCGCCAATGCCGACAGTGTTGGCACCGCCTGTCAATGTATCATCGCCGAGGCCGCCAATGAGTGTGTCGTCGCCAGCATCGCCGTACAGGGTGTCGTTGCCATCCATTCCATAAAGGGTGTCGTTGTCAGCACCACCGGTGAGAATGTTAGCATTGGCGTCACCGGTCAGAATGTCGGCAAAGTTGGAGCCGGTCAGGTTTTCAATTCCGGTAAGGGTATCACCAGCAGCTTCGCCGCCGCTGACTTGTGCGCCACCGATGGCAAGCGAAACCGTGACACCTGCCCCAGAGCTGGCGTAACTGGCGGTATCGTTGCCAGTGCCGCCATTCAGGATGTCTGCATCGGCACCCCCGATGAGGGTGTCATCACCGCCATCGCCATACAGCGTGTCGGCTCCCACCATCCCATAGAGTGTGTCGTTGCCTGCTCCACCGGTGAGAGTGTTGGCATTGGCATCACCGGTCAGAGTGTCGGCATAACCGGAACCGGTCAGTTTTTCGATGCCGGTAAGGATGTCTCCAACTGCTTCGCCGCCGCTATTTGTAGCGCCGACGGCGAGCGAAACGGTGACTCCTGCTGCCGAGTTGACGTAGGTGGCGGTGTCGTTGCCAAGCCCGCCATCAAGGGTGTCGGCGCCGAGTCCGCCGTCGATAAGGTCATCTCCAGCACCGGCAGAAACGATATCGTCGCCGCCTCCGGCAAGGATATCCACCCCAACGCCGTCGCGTGGCAGCACCATGACTGAAGGTACATTGAAGGCGGAGGGATCAGAGGCGTCGCGCCAGGAAAAATTCAAAGTATTAGTGATTGTAAATGGTAGTGCCCCAGCGTTGCCATTAGCAGTTACGCTGGCACTGAAATCTACCGGTGCGGCTGTTGTATCAACAACATCGTAGACGATGTTTACATCCAGACCAGCGCTCAATATAGCCACGGCAGTCAGATCAATGTTCCAGGTGTTAGTTGTTCCAACTCTACTTATGCCATTTCCAGTTAAATTGAAGCCATTGATGCCGGAGATGTCGTCAGCTATAACGATTTGGCCGGACGAAAGATCAGTGAACTCGGTAAAGGTAAAATGCAGCGTCTTGGTCCATTGTGAGGCATCGACACTGAAGGCCGTATTATGACCAATAGTGTCGTTAACTGCCGTGCCGTTGATCACTTCACGCGTCGCCTGCCCTGCTGGGCTGGAATCATCAGAACCCACCGGTGCATCAGAGCGACCCGAAGGGGTCACTTTAAACTCGTCTGACGTATAAAGAGACACTTCGAATCCAGGATTCGTGAGATTGACCGTGTACCCTTCGGTGTCGATATTCGTGCCGGGGTTTCCGGCGGCATCGTAGGTGGTAATGCTGGCATCGATGAGCTTATCGAGGTCATCAGCCAAGTCGGCACCGGCGACGTTGATGCTGAAAATATTTCCGGCCTGAACCTGACCGGTGAAGGTTTTGTCGTTGACCGTCAAGGTGACCCAGTCATCCACCTTGGCGTCGCCGCCGACACTACCGGTAATCGCGATGTTGTCACTCACTTCAGAGATTTTGATGATGTCGTCGGCGGTGATATTCGCGTCGAGGGTGATAGTCGGAGCCGGCGCTTTGGTGTCGATGGCGTAGCTGACGCTGTCCCCGATGCCGGCGTTCCCGGCGGCGTCGGTGTAAGCGGTGCCGACGCTGATGGTGTTGGTAGCAGACTCCCAGGCATCGGTCGGGGTGAAGGTGG
>VFLG01000021.1 GCA_009885195.1 Gallionellaceae bacterium | reverse complement strand
TGCCCATCGTCTTGTTCGGCTTCATGGGCGCTGCTCCCAAGAAATTTGTTCCTGTCCTGTTGGCCGCATGTTGCCTGGTGCTTGCCAGTCTGGCATGGAACAGGCTGGATACGTTTTCTGATAATGTAAAAATATGGGCTGATGCGATCGACAAATATCAAGGGGATAACCTGCGTTTTGCAGAAAGGGGTTATAACAACCATGGCGCTGCCAATTTTGAGCTTAAAAATTTTCAGGCGGCGCTGCAAAGCTACGATGCAGCAATCGAATTGAAGCCGGATTTCGCAGCCGCCCGCAACAACCGCAGCACCTTTTTTATACAAATGGGGCGGTACGTCGATGCACTGAATGATTGTGAATATGCGCTGCAACTGGATGCACAAAATACAGACGCTTACTTGAATTGCAGCCTTGCCCATTCCCGTATGGGAAAACCGCAAGAAGCGTTGCGCTATCTGGACGACGCCTTGCACATTGGCCTCCAAAATGCCCGCCTTTACTACAACCGCGGAACTGTCCATGGCACCATGGGACGCTATCAAGATGCCATGCAAGATTACAACGAGGCGATAGCACTTAACCCTAATTACGCCGATGCATATGCCAACCGCGGCGGGCTGTATATGATCGATAAGCGCTTGCCGCAGGCAATGGCAGAGCTTGACCACGCCATCCGGCTTAACCCGAACCAGGAAAATGCCTATATCAACCGTGGCCATATTTTTGCGCTTCAATCACGCTACCAGGATGCCCTGGTCAATTATGATCAGGCGCTCAAGCTGAATCCCAATAATAGCCCAGTGCTGCAGAATCGCGCGGAGGTTTTGCTGGCTTTGAACAGACAGAAGAAGGCAATGGGTAGTAAACAATAAGTCTCTAATTAAAGCCAGACCGCATCCCCATTTGTGGCGATGTGTCGCTGCAAAATATGCTTAAATTGTTCGGGGTCATGCGCATTTATAAGCTCACCGTCGCGCGGCAAATGCAGGTCATGCAGGCGCGACAGCCAGAACCGTAGCGCCGCCACGCGCAAGGCTATCGGCCATACTTCCCGCTCTGCTGAAAGTAATGGCCTCACTTCGTGGTAGGCGCGCAGCATGGCCTGGGTGCGGGGCTGATCCAGCGCGCTGTCCGCACCCATGCACCAGTCGTTTACCGTGATGGCAAGGTCGTACAGCAAGCTGTCGTTGCAGGCAAAATAGAAATCGATCAGGCCGCTGACGCGCGCGCCGTCAAACAACACGTTGTCGCGGAATAGGTCGGCGTGGATGATGCCTTGCGGAAGCGTACTCAGCGTGTGTTGCGCGTGAAAAATGATCTCGCTTTGCAGCAGTGCAGCGTCTTGCGGCGACAGAAAGGGGATCACCTGTGATGCGGTATGTGCGCGCCAACTGGCAGCGCGCGCATTGATCATGCTTTGCGTGAAGCTCTGCGCCGCGCTGTGTAATTGTCCCAGCATCGCTCCCACGGCGGCACAGTCCGCCACGTTCGGTTGAGTCAAGGATTTGCCCGACAGGCGGCTAACAATGCAGGCCGGCTTGTCGTTGAGTTCACCGAGGAAATGGTTGTGCTGGTCGGCCATCGGGCTGGGGCAGGGAATGCCGTGCTGTGCCAAGTGCGCCATCAGGTTCAGGTAAAAAGGCAGTTCGCCGGGGGAGAGTTTCTCGAACAGCGTCAGCACATAGCGGCCATTGCTGGTGGTGACAAAGTAGTTGGTGTTTTCGATGCCGGAAGCGATGCCTTGCAATTCGAGTAATTTGCCGAGCGAATAATTGTTGAGCCAGACTGTGAGTTCTGCCTCGGAGACAGGGGTAAAAACTGCCATTTTACAAAACCAGAATTAAAATTTATGGATGGTCCAGCGTGGCGGGCGCACGCCCGAGTCCAGGCTTTCCTGGCGCGCAAATTTGCCATCGCCGCGGTCATCCACCAGGTAGTAAGGGAAGCCAATTTTCGGGGTGATCTTAATCATATAGAGTTTGCCGTTGGCGCGGAATTCTTCCACAGTCTGCTCTGTTTGCTTGATGATGGTTACCGGTGCATCGAAGTCGGCGTCCGCTGCGCTGTTATCCATGGGCGGCGGGGGCGGCACCGGTTGCGGCTGCGCAGCGAAGGCGGTGCCGAGCAGGCCGCTTAGAAGCAAGGTGGTAATCAGGCGCATCGCATTTTCCCAGTGATTTTGCATGGCCGCATTTTAGCCGATAAGCAGGGCTTGCGCCCTTTTTCATCCTCACAGACTCAACTGCATTTCGAGCTCTGCTTCGGAAAGCTCGAAGCCGCGCGTCTCATAATGTTTGAAGATGGCATCGACCACCGCCTCTGGCTCGTCGATCAATTTAATCAAATCCATGTCTTGCGCATCTATCATGCCTTCGGTGAGCAAGGTTTGCCGGAACCAGTCCAGCATGCCGCGCCAATAATCGCTGCATACCAGGATGATGGGAATACGCCGGGTCTTGCCGGTTTGCACCAAAGTAAGCGCTTCCATCAACTCGTCCAGCGTACCGAAGCCGCCGGGCATGACCACATAGGCACTGGCGAATTTCACGAACATCACCTTGCGCGCGAAAAAATGCTGGAAGGTCTGGCTGATGTTCTGGTAAGAGTTGTTGTGCTGCTCATGCGGCAATTGAATGTTCAATCCCACGCTCGGCGACTTCCCATAAAATGCACCTTTGTTGGCCGCTTCCATGATGCCCGGACCGCCGCCAGAGATTACCGAAAAGCCGGCATCCGATAACAGTCTCGCGATATGTTCGGTAAGCTGGTAATAGGGATGTTCGGGCGGAGTGCGCGCGCTGCCGAAAATACTGACGGCAGGCTGAATGGATTTGAGACGTTCGGTGGCGGACACGAATTCTGACATAATGCCGAACACGCGCCATGCATCTTTTGAGCTTCCCACTTCAGGTATTTGCGAGGTGGGCAGCTTGGGCTGGTTGCTCATGCTGGATAAACCCTTCGTTAAGAAAATGAAAACACTTCTGTTAGTGGATGGCTCATCCTACCTGTACCGCGCCTTTCATGCGCTGCCGGATTTGCGCAGCCCGCAGGGCGACCCAACCGGGGCGATCTATGGCGTGCTCAACATGTTGCGCAAGTTGCGCGCCGATCACCCGGCGGATTATAGCGCGTGCGTGTTTGATGCAAAAGGAAAAACCTTCCGTGACGAATGGTACCCCGAATACAAGGCACAGCGTCCGCCCATGCCGGAAAGCCTGGTGGCGCAGATTGCGCCGTTGCATCTCGCTATTGCCGCGTGCGGCTGGAATATCCTGATGGTGGATGGGGTAGAGGCGGATGATGTGATCGGCACATTGGCCCACCAAGCCGCGCAAGGTGGGGCGCGCTGCATCGTGTCCACGGGTGACAAGGATCTGACGCAACTGGTGAACAGCCAGGTGCAATTGGTCAATACCATGAGCAACGAGCGGCTGGACGAGGCTGGCGTGCTGGCCAAATTTGGCGTGTCACCGGAGCGCATGGTGGATTACCTGACCCTGATCGGCGACAGCGTGGACAATGTGCCGGGCGTGGCCAAGGTCGGCCCCAAGACTGCGGTTAAATGGCTGGCGCAATACGGCACGCTGGACAACCTGGTGGCGCACGCGGGCAAAATCGGCGGTGTGGTAGGCGACAATCTGCGCAACACCTTGGGCTGGCTACCGCAAGCGCGCAAGCTGCTTACCGTGAAATGTGATGTCGCGCTGCCCATGCATTTTGATGAACTGATTGCGCCGCAGCAGGATAGCGAGCGCTTGCGCGAACTGTATCAACGCTTCGGTTTCAAGAGCTGGCTGCGCGAACTGGATGGTGGGCAGCAGCCAAAGAATTCTTTTTCTCCATCGCAACAGGATGAAACAGACAGCCCCGTGCCCGTGCCGTCCACAGGCCAATACGAAACCATACTGACAGAAGAGCAGCTCGATGCATGGCTCAGCAAAATTATGCAGGCCGAATTGGTCTGTGTGGATACCGAAACCACCGGGCTGGATGTGATGAACGCACAGCTGGTCGGCATTTCATTCGCCGTTGAAGCGCAGCATGCCGCTTACTTGCCGCTGGCGCACCACTATCCCGGGGCACCAGATCAGATTAAGCGTGAACATGCGCTGCACAAATTGCAGCCGTGGCTGGAAAGCGCACAGCACAAAAAGCTTGGCCAGAATTTAAAATATGACCAGCACATCTTCGCCAATCACGGCATCACGTTGGCAGGCATTGCCGAAGACACCTTGCTGCAATCCTACGTGCTGGAAAGCCACAAGCCGCACGACATGGATAATCTCGCGCAGCGCCACCTGGGAATCAAGACCATCAGCTATGCCGAAGTGGTGGGCAAGGGTGCCAAGCAAATTTGCTTTGATCAGGTGGACTTGGCAACCGCCACGCGCTACGCGGCGGAAGATGCCGACATCACACTGCAATTGCACCAGACACTTTGCCCGCAGCTGACCGGGCGCTTGGGTGAGGTGTACCGCACTATTGAATTGCCAGCGCGGCAAGTGTTGTATGTCATGGAGCGCAACGGTGTGCTGCTGGACACCCGTTTGCTCAATGTGCAGAGCCGCGAGCTGGGCGAGAAATTGCTGGCCATCGAAGCGCGTGCCTACGAGGCAGCCGGGCAACCGTTCAACCTCAACTCGCCCAAGCAAGTACAGGAAATCCTGTTCGACAAACTCGGTTTGCCGGTGAAGAAAAAAACGCCGGGCGGCACGCCCTCCACAGACGAAGAAGTGTTGCAGGAACTGGCGCTGGATTACCCGCTGCCGAAATTGCTGCTGGAATATCGCGGCATGGCCAAGCTCAAGTCCACCTACACCGACAAGCTGCCGCTGATGGTGGATCCCGCGACGGGCCGCATACACACCAGCTATTCGCAGGCGGTGGCGGTCACGGGCCGGCTGGCCTCCAGCGATCCGAATCTGCAGAACATTCCGGTACGCACTGCAGAAGGCCGCCGCATCCGCGAAGCCTTCATCGCCCCGCCGGGCAGCCGCATTGTATCCGCGGATTATTCGCAAATTGAGCTGCGCATCATGGCGCATCTGTCCGGTGACCAGGGTTTGCTGGATGCTTTCGCCAAGGGCGAGGATATCCATCGCGCCACTGCCGCAGAAGTATTTGCCGTGCCGCTCGAAGGCGTGAGCAGCGAGCAACGCCGCTATGCCAAGGTCATCAACTTCGGGCTAATTTACGGCATGTCTGCCTACGGGCTGGCCAGTCAGCTCAACATCGAGCGCTCTGCCGCGCAGGCGTACATAGACCGTTATTTTACGCGTTATCCTGGCGTGGCCGATTATATGCAGCGCACGCGCGAGCAGGCTAAACAGCAAGGTTATGTGGAAACCGTATTTGGCCGCCGATTGTGGCTGCCTGAAATCAATGGCGGCAATGGCATGCGCCGCCAGGCTGCCGAACGCGCCGCTATCAACGCGCCGATGCAGGGCACGGCAGCAGATTTGATTAAACTGGCGATGGTCGCGGTGCAGAACTGGCTGGAACGCGAGAAATTTAATTCACTCCTGATCATGCAAGTGCATGACGAACTCGTGCTCGAAGTGCGGGAGCATGAATTACCGCAGGTGAAGGAAATGTTGCCCAAGCTGATGTGTCATGTTGCCGCGTTGAAAGTGCCGCTGGAAGTGGGGTTGGGCGAGGGAGGGAATTGGGATGAGGCGCATTAAAACAGCTTTGGGCAGCGCGGACGGGGCGAAAAACGAAATGGATTGAGCCTGTTATTATTGTATTATGCCGAAATGTATCCGTCGCCAGCGCAGATGGTTTAATGAGAGGAATCAAGATTTTTATTTCGAGTAACGCAATGGTGAACGTCAAGCGCGGCTTTACCCTGATTGAACTGCTGGTGGTGATAACCATCATAGCGTTGCTGCTGACCATAGCCGTGCCGCGCTACTTCGGCGGCGTGGACCGCGCCAAGGAGGCGGTGTTACAAGAAAATTTGGCCACCATGCGCGATTCGCTGGACAAATTCTATGCCGATACCGGCAAGTATCCGGCTACGCTGGATGAACTCGTCAGCCGACGGTATTTGCGAAAAATACCGGTTGATCCCCTTACCGGCAGCTCTGAAACCTGGATAATTATTCCGCCAGAGGGCCCGCGCAAGGGCGGCGTCTATGATGTGAAAAGCGGCGCGCCCGGCGCGACCCGCGATGGCACGCCTTACAGTGATTGGTGATTGGATGAGCCGCCCAAATCAAGCGGGATTTACTTATTTGGCGGCACTATTCCTTATTGTGGTGATGGGCGTCGTGCTGGCGGCAATCGGCAAGATGTGGGGCACGGCACAGCAGCGGGAAAAGGAAAGGGAGTTGCTGTTTGTCGGCAACCAGTTTCGCCAAGCAATTGGTCTTTATTACCAACGTTCGCCCGGCGGGCAAAAAACTTTTCCTTTAAAGCTTGAGGATCTGCTGCTGGATTCGCGACAGCCGGGTGTGCAGCGCTATCTGCGCAAAATTTACCGCGACCCGATGACCGGGCAAGCCGAGTGGGCGGTGTTCGTGGTGAACGACAGAATCACCGGCGTTTACAGCATGTCGCAGGAAACCCCGCTGAAAAGCAGCAATTTCAGGTTGGCCGACAAAAAATTTGAAGGCGCCGAAAAATATGGCGATTGGAAATTCGTTTATACTCCATGAATATTCCTGCCGTAGTTACGGGCATAACATATACGGGCATGGGTCTTTTATACTTCGATATGGCTAGACTTGTCCCGCGGTGTTCGGTTATTGTTGCTCCCTATAACATTTGATGATTGAAATATGGACGCTAAGTTAAAAATGATGCGGCGCGTGCTGCTGCTAGCTTTAGTTCTTCTGATCGCCGGTTGCGCGGGCGAGCGGGCTTATCGCCAGGGAATTGATTTGAGCGATAAAGGCCAGATCGAGGAGGGTCTGGAAAAGATAGAGCAGGCCACCAAGGAAGCGCCGGACAACGCCCAATACCGCGTGGCCTTGGTGAATCGCCGCCTCAAGGCCGTCAACACCTTGTTGCAGCAGGCTGATAGCGACATGGATGAGGGCAGACTACCAGACGCCGAAGCGCGCTATGCGCGCGCGTTAAAGCTGGATAAGAACAATGTGCGGGCGCAAGCGGGATTGAAGCAAATAGCGCAGGCGCGCAGGCATGCCGAGTTGATGGTCGGCGCGCAGGCAGATTTTGATTCGGGCGATTTTGCCTCAGTCGCAGAAAAAACCCGTGCCGTGTTGCTGGAGAACCCGAAGCAGCGCGACGCCCTGGCCCTGCGCGGCAAAGTCGAGGGCACGCAGGCCAAGAATCAGTTCACGCCACCTACCCTGCGCAAATACACCACCCCTCTTTCCCTTGAATTCCGCGACGCGCCGGTGAAAATGGTGTTTGACGTTCTGTCCAGCACGACCGGGGTCAATTTCATTCTGGATAAGGATTTGCGCCCGGAACAACGCGTTTCTATTTTTGTAAAGCAGGTGACCTTTGATAAAGCACTGAGCATGTTGCTGGAATCCAACCAGTTGGACCGAAAAATTGTCAATGAGAACACCGTGGTGGTCTATCCCAGAACGCCACAGAAGTCCCAGGAATATGAAGAATTGGTAGTGAAGTCGTTTTACCTTGCCAATGCCGACCCCAGAGATGTCTCAGTCATGTTGAAAACGATATTGAAGGTGAAGGATATTTCCGTGGATAGCCGGCTCAATTTGATGGTGGTGCGCGATACCCCGGAGATTATCCGCCTGGCCGAAAAACTTATCGCCGCACAGGATTTGCCGGATCCGGAAGTTCTGCTGGATGTGACGGTGGTTGAAGTCAAACGTGGCCGAATTCTGGATTTGGGCATTCAACCGCCCACCCAGTTCGGAGTATTGAGCCTTAAAGCGCCTGTGATCACACTTAATGCTTTGCGTGGTCTGAACAGTAATACTATAACCGCAGGGCCATTGCCCTCGGTCAATGTCAGCGAACAGATTTCCGACCTCAATGTTCTGGCCAATCCGCGCATACGGGTGCGTAATCGTGAAAAAGCCAAGATTCACGTGGGTGATCGTGTGCCGATAATTAGTGCTAATGTTCCTACTACATTGGGCGGCGCGACTACGGAGACCATCACCTATGTGGATGTGGGTATCAAGCTGGAGGTGGAGCCGAACGTCTATCTGGACGGGGATGTGGCCATTAAGGTCGCCCTGGAGGTCAGTTCGCTAGGCGCGCTCATCCCGACCGCGAGCGGTTCACGGGTATACCAGATAGGAACGCGTAATACCTCCACGCTATTACGCCTGAAGGATGGCGAGACCCAGCTTCTGGCAGGCTTGATCAATGATGTGGATCGCACCTCTATCAATGGCCTGCCGGGCCTGGCCAATCTGCCGCTGATCGGGCGGTTATTCGCCAGCCATAAGGATGAGCGTGAGAAAACCGAAATTGTGCTTTCGATTACGCCCCATATAGTGCGCAATATCGAACGCCCGGCCGCCGGCGAAATTCAGTTCTGGTCAGGAACGGCGACCGGAGGGCAGGGGTCCTATACCGATGCATTTATGTCCCAGGGCGGGATGCGCGACCCAGTGTTTGGCGGTCGACCCCCAAGACCTGAGCCAGCTCCAGTGTCTGAGCCTATGCCAGAGCCTATGCCGCAACCGGAGCCAGAACCTATGCCACAACCGGAGCCAGAGCCAGAGCCACAACCGGAGCCAGAGCCACAACCAGAAACAGATGCAACCCCACCCGAGCCTTTCCGAAAGTTCGGGGAATCTCCCTGACGGGGCAGGGCTGACAGCACTCTGGCTGAGCCGCCATCGGCATGAGAGGTTGAGGCCGCAGCTCATCGGGACCGGTAATCCTAGAAAAAGCAGTTAGCCACAAAGATCACAGAGGAAAAATAAACGATTGAGACACGACAACTATTCACCTTTGGGGTGTGCAAAAGAAAGGTGGGGGGAACCAGTCTTTCTCTGTGTCCTCTGTGTTCTCTGTGGCTTGAACTACGGTTTTTAGGGTAATTGATGCAGGGCCGGGTGATTGATGTGCCGCCCATGAGGCTTTCTACGGAGTAATATGAAGTATGGGCCGCTTACTGTTTTTAGGTGTTATCGTCGTCGTTGTCTACTTGCTGATCAGGTATTTCAGCAAGCGCACGAGCGATAAAGAGAGTCCCATCAAGGCGGAAGATATGGTGCGCTGCACCCATTGCGGTGTGCATCTGCCCAAAGGTGAATGTGTCGTGGCCGATGGCGACTGCTATTGCAGTGAAGCGCATCGGCGCGCGCACGCCGACCAACCAGAATAATTCCGATGGGAACCTGATGCCGGATAGCCTGCCTCCTTCCGCATGGAGTTCATTACGCCAGCAATCTTATGCCGAGCCTGTGCCGGTGGCTTTGTGGCGTTCGATTTACCTCTTCAACTTTTATCGCTTGATCCTAGGCATCCTGTTCATGTTTCTGGTGAGCACGTTTGGCGATGACCTGACCTTCGGTTCACGCGACCTGCCGTTGTTCTTCCGCACCAACATTGTCTATATCGCACTTGCCCTGGCTTCGTTGGCGGCAGTCCGGTTGCGCTGGCCGCGTTTTGGCTGGCAGATGGCGTTTCAGGTGGGGACAGATATTGTTTGTGTGGCGCTGTTGTTGCATGCCAGCGGGGGCATACAGAGCGGCATGGGCGTATTGCTGCTGGTGTCGCTGGCGGCCGCAGGATTGATTGACCGGGGCAAGATCACCCTGTTTCTCGCGGCGGTGGCCAGCATCGCGATATTGTTGCAGCATTCCTACGCCGTGCTGGTTCAGGGTGCGCCGCCCGCCCTGTTTGCGCAGGTGGGGTTGCTGAGTGCCGCCTATTTCGCGGTGGCCTGGCTGGCGCATACCCTGGTCAAGTATGCCATTGCCAGCGAAAAGCTGGCCGCCCTGCGCGGCTTGGATCTGGCTAGCATGGCGGAGGCTAACCGGCTGGTGATACAGGACATGCCAGACGGCGTGCTGGTGGTGGACGAACACGGCGTGGTCAAGCAATATAATTCCAGTGCGGAGCGTTTGCTGGGATATGATTTTCCGAACACGGGGAATGTCACGCTGCAAGATTGCGCCCCTTTGCTGGCGGAGCGGTTTGCCGCGTGGCGGCAGAATCTGGGGCGCGGATATGAAATGTTGAATTTGCCGGTGACCTATCGTCAGGCGCGGGTACGTTTTCTGCCGGTGCAACACCAGGGTTTTTGGGGGGCGGTGGTGTTTATCGAGGACATGCAACGCGCCCAGGCGCAGGCGCAACAGATCAAGCTCGCCGCGCTGGGGCGGCTGACCGCCAATATCGCGCATGAAGTGCGCAACCCCCTGTCGGCAATCAGTTACGCGGCAGAGTTGTTGCAAGAAGAAAGGCACGACCCGGCCCAGGCACGGCTATTCCAGATCATTCTGGATAATGCTGCCAGGATGAACAATATCGTGCTGGACGTGCTGCAACTGAACCAGCGCGATCGTGCGCAACGGGAAGAATTCGGGCTGGCTGAAAAGACGGCACTTTTCATTGAAGGATTGCTTAACACGGAAGGCGTATCGCGGGACGTGTTTTTAATCGATATTACGCCCGCGTGCGTCATAAAATTTGATCGCGGACATTTCGATCAAGTAATGTGGAATTTATGCCGCAATGCCTTGCGCTACTGTCGCAAGCAAGCGGGTAGCATACAACTGCGTGGCTGGTGTTCCGACGATGGCGGGGTGGTGCTGGAGATAGCTAACGATGGGCCCGACATTGCTCCGGATATTGTGTCGCAATTGTTTGAGCCTTTTTTTACCACGGCGGTCGGCGGTACAGGTTTGGGGCTGTATCTAGCGCGTGAACTGTGTGAGGCCAATGGGGCGTCACTCGAATACAGGCAACGGATTGAGAGTGGCGCATGTTTTCGCATCGTGTTTGGAGGGCTGAATGAACACTGATAGACACCCCACCGCTGCCCGGGTATTGGTGGTGGATGACGAGCCGGATATATTGGAGCTGCTCGAACTTGCGTTGTTGCGCATGGGGCTGCAGGTCGAGCGTGCCGCCAATGTGCGCGAGGCTCTGCAACAACTGGACAGCAAGCCTTATGATCTGTGCCTGACCGACATGCGCTTGTCGGATGGCGAGGGAATCGAGGTGGTGCGGCATATTGTTACGCGCAATATGCAGGTGCCGGTTGCGGTTATCACCGCCCATGGCAATATGGAAAACGCGATTTCAGCCCTTAAGGCCGGGGCTTTCGATTACCTGTCGAAACCTGTGGCGCTGGGCCAGTTGCGCGCCCTGATTAAAGCTGCGCTCAAATTGCCGCAACCTTCCGTGGCTGTGCGCGAGGGTGTGCGCACGCTGTTGGGGCGCTCTCCGGCCATGGAGAAGGTGCGTGACATGATAGAGCGTGTCGCGCGCAGCCAGGCCCCGGTCCATATCAGCGGCGAATCGGGCAGCGGCAAGGAACTGGCGGCACGTTTGATCGTCGAGAAGAGCGCCCGCCGCGACCAACCTTTTGTCGCGGTGAATTGCGGCGCAATTCCGGAAACGTTGATGGAAAGCGAATTCTTCGGTTACCGCAAGGGTGCTTTTACCGGCGCGGACAAGGACCGCGCAGGTTTCTTCCATGTGGCCAATGGCGGCACGTTGTTTCTGGATGAAATTGCCGACTTGCCCTTGTCCATGCAGGTTAAGCTGTTGCGGGTCATTCAGGAAAAAAAAGTGCGCAAGGTGGGCGCGACGCAGGAAGAAGACATTGATGTGCGCATCATTAGCGCCACCCATCATCCCTTGGCGGAACGGGTGCAGCAGGGGAAATTCCGCCAGGATCTGTATTACCGCTTGAATGTCATTACCCTGCTCATGCCGCCGTTGCGCGATATGCGCGACGATATACCGGAGATCGCCAAGCAGATGCTGGCACGCCTGCGCGGCGAAGCGGTGGTCGAGTTTGCGCCAGCCGCCTTGCAGGCGCTACGCCAGCACGACTTTCCCGGCAACGTGCGCGAGCTGGAGAACATTATCGAACGGGCGCTGGCTTTGTGTTCAAACAACATCATCACACCGGCCGATTTGCAATTGGTGCCAGCAGACGCCGATGAAATGCCGGGAAAATCTGCCGTGGCTGGCAAGTACCCGCTGGCCGATTATCTGGATGGCGTTGAACGCGCGGCGATTGTGGAGGCGTTGCAGCAAACCGGGTTCAATCGCACCGCTGCGGCCAAGGTGCTGGGGGTGACCTTTCGTGCCTTGCGTTATCGCATGGAGCGATTAGGCATTACCGATAAGGAGGGTTAGCAGGTGAAGATAGGCGCAAATGGCTGGGTCAGCGGATTGCGCCGGATTGCTTCGCCCAACTGTGATGCCCGCCCGTCCGGCACCGTGATTGATTTGCTGGTCATACACAATATCAGCTTGCCGCCGGGCGAATTTGGCGGCCAAGCAATCGCACAGCTGTTTACCAATACCCTGGATACGGCAGCACACCCCTATTACGCGCAACTCGAAGGGCTGGAAGTTTCCGCCCACTTTTTGATCCGGCGTGCTGGCGAGATCATTCAGTTCGTACCCTGTGGTAAGCGTGCCTGGCATGCGGGTGCATCATTGTGGCAAGGACGCCCTGCCTGTAATGATTTTTCTCTGGGGGTGGAGCTGGAGGGGGGCGACGATGTGCCATTCAGCGACCAACAATATGCAGCGTTGATCCGGCTGACGCGGCGGCTGAAACGCGCATACCCGATTCGCCACATCGCAGGGCATGCCGACATTGCGCCGGGGCGCAAGACAGATCCCGGTCCTTGTTTTGACTGGCCGCGCTATCTTGCGCGGGTCAAATAATGGATCACTTGTTGCTTTGTATGTTTTTTCCCGACGGGGTGAAAATTTATGTAAATATCGCTTGCATAAATTTTACTATGTACTAGAATTAGCGCGAATCCAAAAATAAAACACTAGATGTAGTGGTTTTGAGTTTTTCGAGCTAAGCTAGGCTCAGTGATTGATTAAGGGAGATGTTATATGCTACTTGCCACCGATAGTGTTTTATCCCCCTCAGCGCCCGCACACGATTTTCCCGAATCTCTCGTTTCTTCCGCCATGCCATTTGATCAGCACAAGGTGATCCGCCGCAATGGTTCTGTGGTTCCATTCGAGCCGGCCAAGATTGCCATTGCCATGACCAAGGCGTTTCTTGCCGTAAACGGCGGCCAAGGGGCTGCTTCAGCGCGCGTGCGCGAGCTGGTCGAGCAGATGACATCGGTTGTTGTTAATGCCTTGTTGCGACGGCAGCCAAATGGCGGAACATTGCACATCGAAGATATTCAGGACCAGGTTGAGTTATCCCTGATGCGTTCTGGTGAGCATGATGTGGCGCGCTCCTATGTTTTGTATCGCGAGGAACGTACGCGCGAACGAGCCAGAGTGAAGAAAGAGCATGCGCCCGCGCAAGTTCTGCACGTTAAGGACAAGGGCGTATCCCGGCCGTTGGACGTGGTGGGGTTGGCCGCGCTGATCAAGGCGTCTTGCGCGGGGCTGGGCGATGCGGTGAGCGCCGAGCATATCCTCAAGCTCACGTTGAAGGATTTATATGACGGTGTGCCGATAGAGGAGGTGCGCAAGTGCACCATTCTGTCGGCCCGCTCGCTGATCGAACAGGATCCGGCCTATGGTTTTGTCACCGCACGCCTGCTGTTGAACAATATCTGCTGCGATATTTTGGGTGAGGAAGTCAGTCAGGCGGATATGGCCATGCGTTATGCCGAATATTTCCCTTCGTTCATCAAGCGCGGCATTGATGCGGGGCTGCTCGATAAAGAGCTGGCGCAGTTTGATTTGCCACGCTTGGCTAGGGAGCTGGATTCCAGCCGCGATTTAAAATTTGGCTATCTTGGCCTGCAAACATTATACGACCGTTACTTTCTGCATATTGCGGATGCGCGCATTGAGTTGCCACAGGCATTCTTTATGCGCGTGGCGATGGGGTTGGCGCTCAAGGAAAGTGACCGCGAGGCGCGCACCATCGAGTTTTACCACCTGCTGTCCAGCTTCGATTTCATGAGTTCAACGCCGACCTTGTTCAACTCGGGCACGTGCCGCTCGCAGTTGTCCTCGTGCTATCTGACCACCGTCCCAGACGACCTGGACGGCATTTTTGAGGCGATCAAGGAAAACGCTTTGCTGGCTAAATACTCTGGCGGACTGGGCAACGACTGGACTCCGGTGCGTTCCCTCGGTGCCCACATCAAAGGCACCAATGGTAAATCACAGGGCGTGGTGCCGTTTCTGAAAGTGGCCAACGATACCGCTGTTGCGGTAAATCAAGGCGGCAAGCGCAAGGGCGCGGTGTGCGCCTATCTGGAAACCTGGCATCTGGACGTCGAGGAGTTTCTCGAGTTGCGCAAGAACACCGGTGATGATCGCCGTCGCACGCACGATATGAATACGGCAAACTGGATTCCCGACCTGTTTATGAAGCGGGTCATGGAGGGTGCGGAGTGGACATTGTTCTCCCCCTCGAACTGTCCCGATCTGCACGACAAGTTTGGCGCCGAGTTTGAGCGCGCCTACTTGGGCTATGAGGCCAAAGCGGAGAGCGGCGAGCTTAAGCTGTTCAGAAAAGTTTCGGCGGCTGGACTGTGGCGCAAGATGCTGACCATGCTGTTCGAAACCGGTCATCCATGGGTTACCTTCAAGGATCCGTGCAATGTGCGTTCGCCGCAGCAGCATGTGGGAGTGGTGCACAGTTCCAATCTGTGCACAGAAATTACGTTGAATACTTCGGAATCGGAAATTGCCGTGTGCAATCTTGGTTCAGTAAATCTGGCGGCACACCTCCATCCGAAAGGGCACGAGAAGTTCGGCCAGATGGATCACGATAAACTGCAGCGCACGATCACTACCGCCATGCGTATGCTGGACAATGTGATAGACATTAACTATTACGCTGTAGGCAAGGCGCGCAACTCCAACTTCAAGCATCGCCCGGTAGGGCTGGGCATTATGGGCTTTCAGGATTGCTTGCATGAATTGCGTGTGCCCTACGCTTCAGATGCGGCAGTAGAGTTTGCAGATCGCTCCATGGAGGCCGTGTGTTATTACGCCTACTGGGCCTCTACCGAGCTGGCCGAAGAGCGTGGCCGTTATGCCAGTTACCGAGGCAGCCTGTGGGATAGAGGCATCCTGCCGCAGGATACCTTGGAGTTGCTGCGCCAGTCGCGCGGTGGTTATGTCGAGGTGGACACCTCTGCCAGCATGGATTGGGACGTGCTGCGCGCGCGCATCAAACAGTACGGCATGCGCAATTCCAATTGTGTGGCGGTTGCGCCAACCGCGACCATTTCCAATATCATTGGGGTGTCAGCCTGCATCGAGCCGACTTACCAGAACTTGTTCGTCAAGTCGAACTTGTCCGGCGAGTTTACGGTTATTAACGACTATCTGGTGAAAGACCTGAAGCGCCTGGAGCTGTGGGACGAAGTAATGATCGCTGACCTGAAGTATTTTGACGGCACCCTGGCCAAGATTGATCGCATCCCGGCCGAGTTGCGCGAACTATACGCCACGGCGTTTGAGGTGGAGCCGCAGTGGATCATTGAGGCCGCCGCCCGGCGCCAGAAATGGATAGATCAGGCGCAATCGCTGAATATTTATATGGCCGGCGTGTCGGGTCGCAAGCTGGATGAAACGTACAAATTAGCTTGGTTACGCGGCTTAAAAACCACGTATTACTTGCGCACATTGGGCGCGACTTCGGCGGAGAAATCCACCTCGCGTACCGGTGTGCTGAATGCGGTTTCTGTTTCCGGGAATACTGGTCAGATGGCCGAAGACGGTTTGAAAATGTGTTCGATTGATGATCCGGGGTGCGAGTCCTGTCAATAGGGGATTTGTTTTCTGAGTTCTGGCGCAAGAAACACCTGGTGGCCGGAATGAGTGGATATGAAGATAGGGAAGTGGGGGAATATATGCTGACATTTGAAGACGAAGTAATGCCCGCCGCGTTACCGCTAGGCTTGCGTTTGGCCGGCGTGGGCGCAAGCGCTGACCGGAAGCAAACCGCCACCAGCAAGGAGGAGTCTGCCTGGGAGAGAGGTGTGGAACAACATGCCTATACCATTGCGCCGCCATCCACCAACCGGATACGGGTGGAGGACAAGCGCATCATTAATTGCAATGCAGACGTGAATCAGCTGGTTCCTTTCAAGTACAAATGGGCGTGGGAAAAATATCTGGCTGGCTGCGCCAATCACTGGATGCCGCAGGAAGTGAATATGTCCGCCGACATCGCGCTGTGGAAGAATCCCAACGGACTGACTGACGACGAGCGCCTCATGGTCAAGCGCAACTTGGGTTTTTTCACCACGGCCGACAGCTTGGCTGCCAACAATATTGTGCTCGGCACCTATCGCCACATCACCAATCCGGAATGCCGCCAGTACCTGCTGCGTCAGGCCTTTGAGGAGGCAATCCACACCCATGCCTACCAATATATAGTGGAAAGCCTGGGCTTGGATGAGGGCGAAATTTTTAACATGTATCACGAAGTATCCAGCATCCGTGACAAGGATGAGTTTCTGTTGCCGTTCATCGATATTTTGACAAACCCGGACTTCAAGACTGGCACGCCGGAAGCGGATCGCCAGCTATTGCGCAGCCTGATCGTGTTCGCCTGCATCATGGAGGGATTGTTTTTCTATGTGGGCTTCGTGCAGATCCTCGCGCTGGGTCGCCAGAACAAGATGACCGGAGCCGCTGAACAGTACCAGTACATCCTGCGCGACGAATCTATGCACCTTAATTTTGGTGTGGACGTAATCAATCAGATCAAGATGGAGAACCCCCATTTGTGGACGCCAGAATTTCGCGAGGAAATTCGCGGCTTGATACAGAAAGGCGTGGAACTGGAATATCGTTATGCCGAGGACACCATGCCGCGTGGCGTGCTGGGTATGAATGCATCGATGTTCAAGGAATATCTGCGTTTTATTGCTAATCGGCGCTGCCAGCAGATCGGCATCGACGTGTTGTATCCGGGAGCGAACAATCCGTTCCCGTGGATGGCTGAAATGATCGATCTCAAGAAGGAGAAGAACTTCTTCGAAACCCGCGTTACCGAGTATCAGACCGGTGGCGCCCTTTCTTGGGATTAAAGGGCTTCGGTTATGCCGTGCTGCGGCGTGCTGAGGGTGTAGTAGTTGTTAATGTTGTATTTCTTTGAACTTTGATTATTTAAAGGAGGTTGAAATGGCAGCAGTAAAGAAAGCTAAACCAGCAGCAAAAAAAGCGGTCGCCAAAAAGCCGGCAGCTAAAAAGGCAGTAGCCAAGAAGAAGCCGGCAGCCAAGAAAGCGGCGGCCAAAAAGCCGGCAGCTAAAAAGGCAGTAGCCAAGAAGAAGCCGGCGGCCAAAAAGCCAGCAGCTAAAAAGGCGGCAGCCAAGAAACCGGCTGTGATTAACAAGCCTGCTGTGACTACTTTTCCTTCTCCGGCACCCGTGCGCCCGGCTACAACCTGGCCTTTTCCTACGCCAGGCATACACAAGCCGAACTAAAGGGGTTGGAGGCTGTGGATGCGGCCCCTGAAGTTGTAAAGAGGGGCTGATCCACAGTTCGCGGGTTGTTTTACTGGGCGCACCAAGTCTGTGTGCGCTTCTTTTCGATGCCAGCGCAGTGCCGGCGAGGCCGTCTATTCACTTTTTATATCAATAGAGCAACTTATGCTCTCAATTTAAGTGAATTTGTCTGTTTTCAGAATTATTCAGTTGTGAAGACCTTGCTGTGGCGCAGCAATCAGGCTTGCCACACCGAAAATTGCGTGATGGGCGCACCGCTAATTCTTATCGAAGGCAATGCCGGCCTCGACCCCGGCGCGCGCGATATCCAGCGCGCTGTCATGTCGGCTATAGGCATGATGCAAGGCGCCCGGGGCATATTCATGACCCGAGCCGATAGCCCAGAACTGGGTGTACTCGAATACTTCACGCATTGAGTAAATGCCATAGATGTCGCTGGCATTGGCGATCAGTGCGGTGATCTGGCTGGATTCATAAGGATCTTCTTCGTCTTCCTTGGGGTTCAGAAAACACTCCTCCTTCAGTACCGGATGCAGCTTGCGAAAGGTTTCAAAAATATCCGCCTTGCTGTTAAGCTGCACACTCGGCGTCTTTGCCAGCAGGTTGGCCAAAACAAGATGGTGCGCAGCGCTGCCGCAAACACCGATGTGGCTATCGCCGCAGTGTAAAATTTTGTCGTGCGAACCATCCATGGCGGCAATCAGCCGAGTGTTACCAAAGGCGGTGAGCGTATCGGCAGCAATCGCAGCGATGCCGTTTTTCTTCACTGCAACGATAGTAGTCATAATTAACCCGGCTGATTTATAAATTCGTAAATAATTGACGGGCTTTTGTTTGCGATACCAAGCGTTGTTCTGGTACAAAAGCAGGCGATTTGCCATGAATCCGGATAATTTTAACACCGATGCGATATAACGCCCCCATTCCCTATGCTGCCGATGCGGCTGCCTACTTTGCGGCTATTGCCGACCTGCCCTGGGCGGTGTGGCTGGATAGTGGCGGGCGCGGGCGATACGACATTCTGTGCGCTCAACCTATTGCGACGCTGGTCACGCACGGCACTTGCACTAAAATCACCCATTCAACCGGGACAAAATTTCTAACTGATGATCCGTTTGAATTGCTGCGCCAGCAACTGGGCGCGCCTGCCGAGGCCAGTCCTGGCATTCCGTTTGCCGGTGGTGCGCTGGGCTACTGGGGATATGATCTGGCGCGTCGGCTGATGGTGATTCCGGCACAAGCGCAGGATGTTGAACAGCTACCTGACATGGCGGTCGGCATTTACGACTGGGCTATCGTGCTGGATCATCAGAAAAAATCTGCGCAACTGGTGTCACAGCAGCGCGACTTAACCACGGCACAAGTGTTGCCGGAAATACTCGAACGGCTGCAACATAACGCGGGCAAACCACGCGCAGCATTCAAAGTGCATGGCCGCATACGATCAAATTTTACCCGCGCACAATATCAATCCGCGTTTGAAGAGGTGCAGCGCTATTTGAGCGCGGGCGACTGCTATCAAGTGAACCTGGCGCAGCGCTATGCGGTAACTGCCTCCGGCGATGCGCTCCAGGCATATCTGGCATTGCGCCATATTAGCCCGGCACCCTATTCCGCTTTTCTCAACCTGCCGCAGGCGCAGATTTTATGCGCCTCACCGGAATGTTTTTTATATGTGCGTGATGGCCTGGTGGAAACGAGGCCAATCAAAGGTACGCGGCCGCGCATGGACGATGCGCTGCATGATGCCCGAATGGCGGGCGAACTTCGCGACAGCGCCAAAGACCGCGCAGAAAATCTGATGATAGTCGATTTGCTGCGCAACGATTTCAGCAAGAGCTGTGTGCCCGGCTCGGTTAAAGCACCCAGGCTGTTTGAGGTCGAAAGCTTTGCCCAAGTGCACCACCTGGTCAGTACCGTCACTGGCCAGCTTGCGCCGGGGCGTGATGCGCTGGCGCTGCTGCGGGATTGCTTCCCCGGTGGTTCCGTCACCGGCGCACCCAAGCAGCGTGCCATGGAAATCATCGGGCAACTCGAGCCACATCGGCGCGGCGTGTATTGCGGCGTAATAGGTTATGTCGGTTACGACGGCAACATGGACAGCAATATCGCAATCAGAACGCTGGTGTACGCCAAAAACGAAATCCGCTTTGGGGTGGGCGGCGGTATTGTGGCGGATTCCGGTGCGGCGGCGGAATATCAGGAGACGCTGGACAAGGCCAAGGCAATGCTGGATATATTGCGGCAATATGGCGGCGAATTAATCTAAAAAACGCAATTCAAGCCACAGAGTTCACAGAGAGTGACAGGGGTTTTCAGTCTTTCGTGGATTCACCCAAAAGGTGAGTAGGCTTACCGTTGTAACAATTTGTTTTTCCTATGAAATATCTTTGTTCTCTGTGGCCAACTGCTTTTTCTAGGATTAAGTGGGTGCAGTTTTAACCCGGGTAATGCGCACCACCTCGGGTATGCCGCGCAGATCGCGCATCACGCGGGCCAGATGCTGGCGGTTGCCGACCTGCAAGGTGAAATGCAACGAGGTGTAATCACCTTCGTTGGTAAAGTGGACATTTTCGATATTGGATTCGGCGTCGGCGATTGCCGCCGCCACTTTGGCCAGCACGCCGCGCTGGTTGGCAACAATCAACTTGATGCTGACATCGAAGGGCTTGCTGATGTGCTTGTCCCACACTACGTCCAGCCATTCGTCCGTGCTGCCACGCCCTTTGCGCAACGTGGGGCAGTCATGGGTGTGCACCACCAGCCCCTGTCCTTTCTTAATAATGCCGATGATGGGGTCGCCCGGAATGGGACGGCAGCATTTGGCGAATTGCACCGCCAGCCCTTCCGTTCCCTGAATGGTGATGATCCCGCCGGAAGGAAGTTCGTGCGCACCTCCTTCACCCACGCGTGCGAGTTGGCGTGCAACAACCATGTTGAGGCGACGCCCCAGGCCGATATCAGCCAAAATTTCAACGCGCGATTTTGCCGTGGTGTCTTTGATCAGCTTGTCCCAATGTGTTTTGTCAATGTCCTGCGAATTGACGCCCAGTGAAGAGAGCGCCTGATTGAGCAGGCGCTCGCCCAGTTGCGCAGATTCATCAAAATGCATGGTCTTGAGAAAATGACGGATCTGGCCGCGCGCTTTGCTGGTGACCACATAGCTCAGCCAAGCCGGGTTGGGATTGGCATGTGTCGCGGTGATGATTTCCACGCGGTCGCCATTTTTCAGTTCGGCGCGCAACGGCACCAGCTCGAAATTTACTTTGGCGGCCACGCAGCGGTTGCCGATGTCAGTATGCACACTGTAGGCAAAGTCTACTGCTGTGGCACCGCGCGGCAGCGCGAGTATCTTGCCTTTGGGGGTAAACACGTACACCTCGTCCGGAAACAGATCCACTTTCAAATGTTCCAGAAACTCGACTGAATCGCCGCTCTGGCTCAAACTTTCCAGCAGGCTTTGCAGCCATTGGTGGGTCTTCTTGTGCAGATCATTGAACGGTGTCTGTGTGGTCTTGTATAGCCAGTGTGAGGCGATACCGGCCTCCGCGATTTTATGCATTTCATGGGTGCGTATTTGCACCTCAATAGGCGTGCCATAGGGGCCGAACAGCGTGGTGTGCAGTGCTTGATAGGCATTTGCCTTGGGAATGGCGATGTAATCCTTAAATTTTCCGGGGATGGGTTTGTACAGGCCATGCAGTGCACCCAGCGCGAGGTAGCACGCGGGTATATTTTCGACCAGCACGCGAAAGCCGTAAATATCCTGCACCTGCGAGAAGGCCAGCGACTTGGCTTGCATTTTTTCGTAAATGCTGAACAAATGTTTTTCACGTCCATGCACCTGAGCGGTGACATGGTGTTCCTGCAGACGCTGGTGTATGGCCTCCTGGATTTTGCCGACCACTTCGCGGCGGTTGCCGCGCGCTACCTTGACCGCTTTCGATAACACCGAATAGCGAGTGGGGTAGAGATGCATAAAGCTCAAATCCTGCAACTCCTGGTAGATATCGTGCAGCCCCAGGCGGTTGGCAATGGGTGCGTAAATTTCCAGTGTTTCGCGTGCTATGCGCTCAATTTTTTCGCGCGCCATCGATTCCAGCGTGCGCATGTTGTGCAGACGGTCTGCCAGTTTGATCAGAATGACGCGCACATCTCGCGCCATTGCCAGCAGCATCTTGCGGAAATTCTCGGCCTGCGCATCCTCTTTGGTTTCAAACTCGATCTTGTCGAGCTTGCTCAAGCCATCGACCAGAACCGCCACCGGGTTGCCAAATTTTTTGGCTACTTCTTTATTGCTGATGTGGGTGTCTTCCACTACGTCATGCAGCAGTGCCGCCATGATAGCGGGTGCGTCGAGGTGGAGCGGGGTCAAAATACGTGCGACGGCAATAGGGTGCGAGATATAGGGGTCGCCAGACTGGCGCAACTGGCCCGCGTGTGCGCTACCGCTGAATTCGAGCGCCTGCCGGATGTGCTCGACATCCTTGGCATTCAGGTAGGAAGAAACCTCCTGTAAGAGAGTTTCGGCATCGGACATTGAGAGCTCGTAGCTAGTAGCCTGTAGCTTGCAGCCAACCCGGTTTTGCTACCCGCTACGAGCTACAGGCTACCAGCTGATTTACGCCATCCCGCGGTTGAGAATTTCCAGGCCCACTTTGCCTTCGCTGATTTCGCGCAGGGCAATGACGGTAGGTTTGTCTTTGCTTTCCTCCACCAGGTAGCTGGCGCCGTTGGCCAGCTGGCGTGCGCGGTAGGCGGCAGCCAAGGTGAGTTCGAAGCGGTTAGGTATGCGTGCCAGACAGTCGTCTATAGTAATGCGAGCCATGATGTATCCCCTCTTAGTTTTGCAGTTGATTGATTAAAGTTTTCAGGCGTGTGAGTTGCCGCTCGCGGCGCAGTCCTGCGGCAACGACAATGGAATTCAATTGTTGCAAGGCCCCGTCCAGCCTGTCGTTGACTATAACATAGTCGAACTCGGCAACATGCGCAATGTCTTCCCGCGAGGCTCGCAGGCGCAGCGCGATTACCCCGGCGCTGTCCTGCCCGCGCGCTGTCAAGCGTTCTTCCAGGGTTTGCAAGGAAGGCGGCAGGATAAAGATGCTGATGCAATCGGGGAATTTTCGCCGCACCTGATCCGCACCCTGCCAATCTATTTCCAGCAGGATGTCGCGCCCGCCCGATGTTTCAGCCGCTATCCAAGATTGCGACGTGCCATACAAGTTGCCATATACCTCGGCGCTTTCCAGAAAATCACCGTGCTTGGTCATGGCCATGAAAGTCTCGCGGCTGACGAAATGATATTCCCTGCCTTCGATCTCCCCCGGCCGTGGCGCGCGCGTGGTATAGGAAACAGATAGGTCTATCTGTCGATTGCTGACCAGTAAGGCGTTGACCAAACTAGTTTTACCTGCACCCGATGGGGCGCTGACGATGAAGAGATTTCCGGACATGCGTTTCTCCTACTCGATATTCTGAATCTGTTCCCGCATCTGTTCAATCAACAGTTTCATTTCCATGGAACTGCGCGAGACCTCCGCATCTACCGATTTCGAACCCAGTGTGTTGGCTTCGCGGTGCAGTTCCTGCATCAGGAAATCCAGGCGCTTGCCCACCGCCCCGCCCTGGACCAGCACCCGTTTCATTTCCAGCACATGGGTTTGCAGGCGCGACAGCTCTTCGTCCACATCGATTTTACTGGCGAACAGGCTGATTTCCTGGCGCAGGCGCTCATCATCACCGCCCTGCATCGCTGTCCGCAGGCGCGCGGCCAGCCTTTCCTCATACGCCGCAAGTGCTTTCGGGATGCGCGGCGCAACCGTGGCGCACAGGGTTTCAATTTGTGTCACACGTTGCATCAGGAATGCCTGTAGCTTTTCGCCTTCGCGCCCGCGCGCTGCGGCGAATTCACTCAATACTTGATGCACAAGTTGCAGCACCGTGGCGTGCATAGCGTCTGCGGGCAGCGCGGCGCTTTGCAGTATGCCATTCCAGCGCAACACATCGGCTACCGTCAAGCCGCCTGCTTCAGGCAGGACGGCCTGCACTTCCGTGCTCCATTTTGCCAGTTGCCGCAATAGCGACTGATTGAGTTGCGCCGGGCTTTGTTCGGATTGCCGTGCGGCAAAACTGATGCGGCATTCTACTTTGCCACGTGTCAGTTGCGCGGCGATGGTTTCGCGCAGCATGGGTTCCAGCAAGCGCAGCTCGTCCGGCAGGCGTAACTGGAGGTCGAGATAGCGGTGGTTGACCGCACGCAATTCCAGGGTAAGCGATCCGGCATCGAGTTCTGCGGCGGCACTGGCGAAGCCGGTCATGCTAAAAATCATCGCGAACCCCCCGAGAAATCATTGGGAATAAAAAAGTGAACTGGATGCCGCGTATTATATTACGATTACACATTATGAATTTCGCTATATACCAGGCCAGTCGAATCGGTGGCCGCAAATATAACCAGGATCGCGTAGCCTACGCATACAGCGACCAATCCTTGCTGATGGTGCTGGCTGACGGCATGGGCGGCCATCTGCATGGCGAGATCGCAGCGCAATTGGCGATACAAGTCTTCACTGAGGCGTTTGAGCAGGCCGCACAGCCGCGCGTACCAGACCCGAAAAAATTCCTGAATGAGGCCATGCAGCGTGCTCATGGCGCCATCATCCAATATGCCCATGAGCAGCAACTGGGCGGGAATCCGGGCACTACCTGCGTCGCTGCCTTGGTTCAGGATGGCAATGTGTGCTGGGCACATGCTGGAGATTCGCGTTTGTATCTGCTGCGCGGACGGGAAGTGGTGACCAGAACGCGCGACCATTCCGTGGTGCAGCAATGGGCGGATTGGGGCATCATCAGTGCCGATGAAATGAAAACCCATCCTGACCGCAACAAGATTACCAATTGCCTGGGCGGCGTGGAGGATATGTTCTTCGTCGAGTCTGCGGATGCCGTGCCGTTGCAGCAAGGCGATACTTTATTGCTGTGCAGCGACGGGCTATGGGGGCCGTTGTCTGAAATAGAGATGGCGACCGCGCTTGCTGACGATCCCATGTCTGACGCGCTGGAGCAGATGATGGATGAGGCGATAAACCGCGCAGGTGTCGGTTCTGATAACAGCACGGTAATAGCCGCGCGTTGGGGTGATGCCGAGGAGTCACGCAGCACCCAATCGCCGATAATAGTCGCGCTGGATAGTCCCTGAAGGTCACACCGGCACGCGCTATAATGCGTGCCATCTTAATTCCCAGGATTTATTTCATGCGTCCCAGCCAGCGCCAGCTCGACCAACTTCGGTCTATCCGTATCACCCGTCATTACACCATGCATGCCGAAGGCTCGGTATTAATCGAGTGCGGCGACACGAAAGTGATTTGCACCGCCAGCGTGGAAGAGCGGGTTCCGCCCCATAAGAAAGGCTCGGGCGAGGGCTGGGTGACGGCCGAATACGGCATGTTGCCGCGCTCTACCGGCAGCCGCATGTCCCGTGAAGCGGCCAAGGGCAAGCAGTCCGGACGCACCCAGGAAATCCAGCGCCTGATCGGGCGCAGTTTGCGCACCGTGGTAGATTTGAAAAAATTGGGCGAACGCACCATCCAGATCGATTGCGACGTGATCCAGGCCGATGGCGGTACGCGTACGGCCAGCATTACGGGCGCTTTTGTCGCGCTGCATGATGCGGTGAGCGGACTGATCAAGCAGGGTCTGGTCAAGGAAAACCCATTGCGCGACTTTGTTGCGGCTATCTCGGTAGGCATCTATCAAGGCGCGCCGGTGCTTGATCTGGACTATGCCGAAGATTTTGCCTGCGATACCGACATGAATGTGGTGATGACCGGCGCGGGGCACTTCGTCGAGGTGCAAGGCACGGCGGAAGGCCATGCGTTCAGCCGCGCAGAAATGGATGCCATGCTTGATTTGGCTCAGTCCGGCATTGCACGGTTGGTTGAAATGCAGCGGGCTGCGGTGGCGGAATAGCCCGGTGCAAAAACTCGTGATAGCCAGCAACAACCCCGGCAAGCTGCGCGAGTTTCAGGGCATGCTGGCGCCGCTCGGCATCGAGGTGCTGACGCAGGAACAGCTCGGCATAGCAGAGGCGGAAGAGCCGCATTGCACCTTCATTGAAAATGCCCTGGCCAAGGCGCGCCATGTCAGCCGCATCAGCCGCCTGCCCGCGCTGGCGGACGATTCCGGTATTTGCGTAACGGCTCTGGGCGGCGCTCCCGGCGTTCTGTCCGCGCGCTATGCGGGTGAACCGAAGTCGGATACACGCAACAACCAGAAATTGCTGCACGCCATGCAGGGCGTGACCGACCGGCGAGCGCATTACTACTGTGTATTGGTGCTGCTGCATCATGCCGACGATCCGCAACCGTTGATAGCGGAAGGCGAGTGGCATGGCGAGATCGCATTTGAACTACGCGGCGATGGCGGCTTCGGCTACGACCCGCTGTTCTGGATGCCACACCTTAATAAAACCAGTGCAGAACTTGGTCGCGATGAAAAAGCGCAGATCAGTCACCGCGCCCAGGCGCTGCAGGTTCTACTGCAGAGACTGCGCATGGCGGCTGTGTAAAGGATATGGCATGAGCTATAACAACAGAACAGTGCATGCGGCACAAGGTCAGGTGCGGGCAGGTTCATTTTCCAATGCGGACAATGCGGGCAAGTTAATAGAACACGGACAATTGCCAAGCTGCAACGCAAATACGAATAAATTAGAGGAACTTTAAGTATGGACTCTGCCAAAATAAAAAAATGCCTTGCAGTCAAGACCAATTATTTTCTGGCGCTCCTGCTGATCCTCGCTACCGCCCTGCTGTACGGCCACTCGCTGTGGAACCCGCTGGTTTTCGATGATGTGCGTTTTTTTGTCGATGCCAAGCTGGAGCGGATGGGCTCCTCATTGTTCCATCTGGATTTAAGATGGTTTTCCTACGCCACGTTCGGCTGGACGTATAAGCTGTTCGGCCTGGACTGGTTCTGGTATCGCCTGGGCAATCTGGGTTTGCACGCGCTCACCGGCATCCTGCTGTTCGTGTTCTTCTCTCGCCTGCTGGACGCGACACAACCGCAGGATGCGGTCGCCCGACCACGTTGGACGGCTTTCTTTGCCGCCCTGGTGTTTGTGCTACACCCTGTCACCGTGTATGGCGTGGCTTATCTCGTCCAACGCAGCATCATTATGGCGACCCTGTTCGGCATCGCGGCCCTCCTTTGTTATATGGAAGGCTTGACCCGGGATAGGGCCAAGTGGTTCGTCCTGTCGGCGCTGTTCTATTTTCTGGCGGTCTTTTCCAAAGAGCACAGCATCATGATACCCGGCGTGGCTGCCGCCCTCACCTTGCTGCTACATAAACCGTCCCTGGCCCTGATAAGAAGAGTGTGGCTGCCCTTCGCCCTTTATCTCGTCATCGGCATGCTGGTCATCTTGCGCGCGAAGGGGCTGCTGGGCACGACCTATGAAGATCTTGCGGCTGACCTTTTGGCCCGGACGAGCGAACAGCAGGGAGATATTCATATAGCAAACGCTTACCCGCTGAGCGTCCTTACCCAGGGATACCTGTTCTTCAAATATCTGCTGCTGTGGATCGTTCCCTATACCGGCTGGATGTCGATCGACATCCGTCAATCATTCCCTACCCACTTCCTGTCTTGGCCACAGTTGCCGGGCTTTATCCTGTTCCTCGCTTATCCGGTGCTGGCAATGAAATTGCTGTTGAAAGGGGGGCGGCAAGGCCTGCTGGGGTTTGGCCTGTTGTTTCCGTGGATACTCTATTTGACCGAACTGGCCTCGGTCAGGATTCAGGAGCCTTTTGTGCTGTACCGCAGTTATCTGTGGATGAGCGGGCTGCCCATCGTCTTGTTCGGCTTCATGGGCGCTGCTCCCAAGAAATTTGTTCCTGTCCTGTTGGCCGCATGTTGCCTGGTGCTTGCCAGTCTGGCATGGAACAGGCTGGA